>JBOGIX010000292.1:0-9107 GCA_050744685.1 Vicinamibacterales bacterium
GCTCGAGCCGGGAGATGTCGTCCGCGGTGATCGCGGCCTTCACCACGCGCTCGGCAATCCGATGGCCGGGATCTGCGAGCCGCGATCCGAGTGCGAACAGGTCGCGCTGGATCTGCTCCAACATCTCGATGACGTCGCCATCTTCAGCGCCCGCGCTCACCAGACCCAGCCAGGCGTTCAGCTCGTCGACCTCGCCGAACGCCGTCACCCGGCCGTCCGACTTGACGACGCGCGTGCCGTCGAAGAGCGACGTCTCGCCGGAATCGCCGGTTCTAGTGTAGATTTTCACGGTCACAATTATTCCACTTACGCTTGGCCGCGCCGCTCCCCAATTGACTGCCCAGAAAACTGCCAGGCCCCGATCCCGAACACCAAACGCTCCCGCCCTGCCCGAGGCGCGCATCCGGCAGCGATTCCGCCGCCGCCTGCTCGACTGGTATCGCCGTCACGGGCGTGACCTGCCGTGGCGTCGCACGCGAGACCCGTATCACATCCTGGTCTCGGAGGTCATGCTCCAGCAGACGCAGGTCGATCGGGTACTGCCGAAGTATCAGCAGTGGCTCGAGAAATATCCGTCGCTGGAAGCGCTCGCTGCCGCCAACGAAGACGACGTGACCACCACGTGGAGGCCGCTCGGCTACAACATCCGACCGCGACGGCTGCACGCGATCGCGCGCGAGTCGGTCGAGCGGTACGGCGGCGAGCTACCCTCCGACGAGGAGACGCTGCGCTCCTTCAAGGGCATCGGCGCGTATACTGCCGGCGCTGTCCTGAGCTTCGCCTTCGGCCAGCGTGCCGCGATCCTCGACACCAACGTCGCGCGTGTGCTCTTTCGCGTCTTCGTCGGGAGGGGCAATCCCAGGTCGCACGCCTCGCGGCAGCATCTCTGGACGCTTTCGCGCACGCTCCTCCCGATCAGGCACGTCTTCGATTTCAACCAGGCCCTGATGGACTTCGGCGCCACGCTCTGCACGGCGCGCAAGCCAAAGTGCCTGGTGTGTCCGATGCGTCCCGGGTGCGCGGCCTATCCCTTCAATCCCGACAACGAGCGTGCCTGACACGCGCATCGTCGTTTCGGCAGCGGTGGTGGAGCGCGACGGCCGCTTCCTGGTGACGCGCCGGCTGCGCGGCACGCACCTCGAGGGCTACTGGGAGTTCCCGGGCGGCAAGTGCGATCCGGGCGAAGCAGTCGGCGACTGTCTCGAGCGCGAGATCCGCGAAGAGCTCGGCTGCGCCGTGAACATCGGGCAGGAACTGCTGACGGTCGCGCACGAATATGCCGAGCGAACCGTGGAGCTGCACTTCTTCGCCTGCGGGCTGACCGGAGAACCGCAAGCGCTCCTGGGCCAGGAAATCCGGTGGGTGCCCGGCAGCGACCTTCACTCCCTCCAGTTCCCGCCCGCAGACGACGAGCTGATCAGGTTGCTGGCGCGGCGAACGGCAGGCTGACCACGGACGCGTGCAGCACCCGATCTCCGGCGCCAATCTCCACGCGAGTGCCCGGATCGGTGAAGTCCCGGTGGACGTAGCCGAGCGCGATCGACCGCTGAAGTTTCGGCGACCGCACCGCGCTCGTGACGATGCCAATCTCCTTCCCGCCTGCGTGAATGCGGTGGCCGCGCTCGATGGCGCCGTCGTGCGAATCGGCTGAGAGCCCGACCAGATTCTTCGCCACGCGCCCGTGGCCGCGGTGCAGGACGCGGATGATGACCTCCTGGCCGACATAACAGCCTTTCGTGAGGCTGATCGCGCGATCTTCGATGCCCGCTTCGAGCGGAATCGTGTGCTCGTCCATGTCCACGCCGAACTCGGGACGACCGGCCTCGACGCGGACGACCTGCGCCGTCCCGGGGCTGACGTCGACAGCGCCCGCCTCGCGCACCGTTGCTGTCAGTTCGTCTGCGCTGCCCGTGACGAAGACCTCGAATCCAGGAATGCCGAAGTCGTCGCTCCGCACGAGCAGCACGGGGACGCCTTTGAAACGGCGCTGCACGTTCGCATCCAATGGCAGACTGCCCAGCTCCTTCGAGAGCGATCGCTCGTCGGACCGCGAAGCGTCCTGAGGCATCGCGCCGTCGAGGAAGTCTGCCGCCCGTGGTCCGTAGACGCCGAACTGAGAGTACTCGGCCTGGACGTCGCGCACCTCGACGTCTTCGGTGAAGATGAAGTCCGTGAGGCGCTGGCGAACGGCTTGGGCCGTCGGCGCCGGCAGATCGATCAGCAGATGATCTCCGGCCTCCGACACGCGCATGTCGCTGATCATCCGGCCCTGGGGCGTCAGCAGGGCGGCGTAGCACCCCTCGCCGGCGCCGAGCGCGGCGATGTCGTTCGTCAGGATGCCCTGGAGGTATGCCCGTCGATCCGTCCCGGTCAGGATCAGGCGGCCGCGGGCGCTCCGGTCGACCATGCCCGCGCCATGCTGGAGCGCGTCGTACTGTGGCTGTGAAAACATCGGAAGGCGCTGATATCCTCAAGTGTATGCAGGGACTTCGCTATTGTACCGCCGCGCTCGCGGCGGCCCTGGCGCTTCCGGCGCTCGTCGGCGCGCAGCAGGCGCCTTCCGCGACGCCGGCGGCCGGCGAAGCCACCTACATCGTCTTTCTCGGGGGACGCGAAGTCGGACGCGAACAGGCCAACCTTGCCCGCACGGCTTCAGGCTGGACGATTACGTCCACCGGACGTCTCGCTGCCCCGCTGAACTTCGTCAACAATCGTTTCCAGATCACCTACGCCCCGGACTGGCAGCCGATCGAGCTCGTCATCGATGCCGTTGCCCAGGACACCCCGATCGCGCTCCGCACTTCCTTCGCCACCACAACGGCGATCAGCGAAGTCACGCAGAAGGGGGTCACCAACAGCAAGACCGATCAGATTTCCGCGCGCGCCGTGGTGCTGCCGAACAATTTTTTTGCCGCCTACGAAGCCCTCGCCGTGCGCCTGGCATCCGCGGACGTCGGTGCGGAAATTCCCGTCTACGTCGCGCCGCAGGCGGAAATCCGGGTACGCGTCAACTCGGTGAACCCCTCCACCTATGAGACGCCGTCCGGCGCACTGGCGACTCGCCGGTACTCGCTGACGTTCCAGAACGCGAAAGGCCCGCTCGAGGCAGATGTGACCGTGGACGAGCGCAACCGGTTCGCGAGGCTGGACATCGCGGCGGGCGGCCTCTCGGTGGCGCGCCAGGATCTGGCCGGCGTGGCCACGCGCCAGCAGACGCTTCGCAACCCCACCGACGTCGACGTGCGTATTCCGGCGACCGGCTTCAGCCTCGCCGGCACGCTGACCATGCCCCCGGCGCAGGGGAGGTTGAAGCATCCGGCAATCGTCCTCGTGCAGGGGTCGGGCGCCATCGACCGCGATTCCGCCGTGGCGGGCATTCCGATCTTCGCGCAGCTCGCCGGCCAGCTGGCCGAGCTCGGGTACGCGGTACTGCGCTACGACAAGCGCGGAGTCGGCCAGAGCGGCGGCCGCACCGAAACGGTCACGCTGCAGGACTACGCCGAGGATCTGATCGCGGCGGTGAAGTGGCTGGACAAACGCGACGATATCAACGATCGACGAATTTCGGTGGCCGGCCACAGCGAAGGCGCCTCCGTCGCCATGCTCGCCGGGGCGCGCGAGAAGCGGATCGCGTCGGTCGTCCTCATGGCAGGGATGGGAACAACCGGCCGCGAACTGATCCTGGAGCAGCAGCAGCACATGCTGACCGCGGCGAAGCTTGACGAGGCCGAGCGGGCCGGCAAGATCGCCCTCCAGGAGAAGATCCTCGAGGCCGCCGTCGCCGAGAAGGGCTGGGAAGAGCTGCCGCCGGAGGTCCGGCGCGCCGTGGACACGCGGTGGTATCGCAGCCTGCTGACGTTCGACCCGGCGAAGGTGATGCCGCGAATCAAGAAGCCCGTGTTCATCCTGCAGGGTGCGCTGGATCGCGAGGTACCGCCGCATCATGCCGACAAGCTCGCCGCCCTGGCCAAGGCGCGCGAAGACAACCGGCGGGTCGAGATGACGCATCTGGCAGGCGTGAATCACCTGTTCGTGCCCGCGAAAACAGGCGACCTCTCGGAGTACGGATCGCTCGCCGGCCGATCGATCGCCCCCGAGGTCGCGAAGACCATCGCCGCCTGGCTCGCCGACGTCGCGCGGTGAGAGAGAATCGACTAGACTTTTCCGCGATGAGAGTCGGCATCCCCAAAGAAACCTGGCCCGGTGAAACACGTGTCGCCATCATTCCCGCGGGCGCGGCTGCCTTGAAGAAAGCCGGTCTCGAGGTCCTCGTCGAGCACGAGGCGGGAGCGGCCGCGGGTTTTCCCGACGATGGCTACCGGCAGCAGGGCGCGTCGATCGTCGATCGCGCCGCCGTCTTTGCCGACGCCGACGTTCTGCTCACGGTGCGCGCCACGCCGGTCGGCCCGTTCCGAAAGGGGCAGGCGGTGATCGGCTTCGCCGATCCGCTCGGCACGCCCGCTGCCATTCACGACGCCGCGAAGACCGGCGCGACGCTGCTCTCGATGGAGCTGATGCCCCGCATCACGCGCGCGCAGAGCATGGACGCGTTGTCGTCGATGGCGACGATCGCCGGCTACAAGGGCGTGCTGCTCGCGGCCAACACCTCACCGCGCATGTTCCCGATGCTCATGACGGCCGCGGGCACCGTCGCCTCGGCCCGCGTCTTCATCGTCGGCGCGGGCGTGGCCGGGCTGCAGGCGATCGCCACCGCGCGCCGCCTGGGCGGGAAGGTAGAGGCTTACGACGTCCGCCCTGCGGTCAAGGAACAGGTCCAGAGCCTTGGCGCCCGATTCGTGGAGCTGCCGATCGAAGCGGCGGATTCCGAGGACAAGGGGGGCTACGCGAAGGCGCAGGACGAGTCCTTCTATCGCCGACAGCGGGAAATGATGCTGAAGGTGGTGGCCGCCAACGACATCGTGATCACGACCGCGTTGATTCCCGGCAAGCGGGCGCCGATCCTGCTCACGACCGAGATGGTCGAGGCGATGTCACCGGGCTCGGTGATCGTCGATCTGGCGGCCGAGCGCGGCGGCAACTGCGAGCTCACGCGGCCCGACGAGATGGTCGTGCACAAGGACGTCGCCATCATCGGCCCGTCGAACCCGCCGGCGATGGTGCCGTATCATGCCAGCCAGATGTATTCGAAGAACATCATCACGTTTCTCACGCATCTCGTCGGCAAGGCCGGGGCGCAGGGCACGGCGCTGCCGCTCGATACCGCCGACGAGATCACGAGGGAAACGCTGCTGACCCGCGACGGCGACGTCGTCCATCCGCGCGTGCGGGATCTGCTGACGGCGAAGGCGTAGCGCCAAGAGCGGAGGCCACCCGTGTGGATGCTGAGAACCGACGAGAACGCCGAGCAGCCGTTCATCTTCCGGATCGTGCCCGGCAACGTGAAGACCATCGGGCGCGCCACGCGCGCCGATTTCGTGGTCGACGCCGCCCTGGTGTCGCGGCTGCACTGCCAGCTGTCCGCGAGTGCGGGCGAAATCGAGGCGGTCGATCTGGCGAGCACGAACGGCACCTACGTGAACGGCCAGCGCGTCGATCGCGGCCGGCTGAAGCACGGAGACAAGCTCCGCGTGGGCGCCGTCGAGCTGGTGGTGACGAGGGCGCAGGGGGAGAGCTGAGTCAAATCAGTCTCCAGTTGCCAGTTACCAGTTTCCAGCTCGGTCTCTCCCTGGTTTCCAGTTGGCGGTTCGGTGCGGAGAACTGAGTCAGATAGTTTCCAGGTGCCAGTTTGGTCTCTACCTGGTTACCAGTTGTGCATTCGGGCGAGTTGCCAGTTATCAGCCGTTGATCGTGCGAGTCGGGTCGCCTCGAGGACGATTGTCCTGCACACGGGCACTGGAAACCAGAAACTGGCGACCAACAGAATGGGAACTGGCAACTGGCAACTGACGATCATCCCTCCACAAGAAACGGATTCGTCTTGCGCTCCCGCCCGATCGTCGTCGGCGCGCCATGGCCCGAATACACGGCCGTTTCATCCGGGTAGGCCAGGAGCACCTCGCGGATCGATCGCATGAGCGTCGCGGTATCCCCGCCGGGTAGATCCGTGCGGCCGATGGATCCCGCGAACAACGTATCGCCGACGAAGAGCGCGCGCTCGCTTCGACCCCGCAACCCGATCGCCAGGCACACGCCGCCCGGACAATGCCCCGGCGTGTGTCGGATCCACACACCGTAGCTTCCGAATGTCAGCGGTCCCTCGCCCTCGTAGAAGAAATCAACCGCCGGCTGCGGCTGCACCTTGAAGCCGAATGCCAGGCCTTGCTGCACGACGGCGCGGTAGAGGAAGTCGTCGTCTCGATGCAGCCCGACCGGCACGTTCAGGGCGGCTTTCGCGCGCCCGACTCCCGTGATGTGATCGAGGTGCGCATGGGTCAGCAAAATGTACTTGATATCGAGGCGCTGCTCCCGGACGGCTTCGAGCAACTGATCGACCTCGTCGCCCGGGTCGATGACGATGCCCTCGCGCGTGTCGGGGCAGCCCACCACATAACCGTTCTTGAAGAAGGGATCGACCGCACGCGTCTCCAGAATCATGGGTGAGCCTGCCATCCGCCCATTTTCGCATTACAGGGTGGAGACCACCGATGACTGGAAAAGCCCGCGAAACCCGGGTTCATGGAAGCCTGCTCGCGGCCGTCGAGAAGCGGCTGCTCGTCTGGATGGCAGGGCGGATGCCGCAATGCGTCAACTCCGATCATCTGACTGCGCTCGGCGCGCTGGCGATGGTCGCCGCCGGCGTGTGCTACGCGATTGCGCCATGGTGGCCGGGCGCCCTGATCGGGGCAGTGGCAATGCTGGCTGCCAACTGGTTCGGAGACAGCCTGGACGGCACGCTGGCGCGCGTGCGCCAGCACGAACGGCCGCGGTACGGCTTCTACGCAGATCACGTGCTCGACGCGGTTGGCATCCTCTGCCTGATTGCCGGCCTCGTCGCCGGAAGGTTCCTGAGCGTGGCGCCGGCTGCCGCGTTCCTGATCGCCTACTACCTGCTGACTATCGAAATCGCGCTGGCCACGCATGCGCTCGGCACGTTCCGGATCTCGTACTGGAAGTTCGGCCCGACCGAGCTGCGGATCCTGCTCGCCGCCGGAACGCTGCAACTGCTCCGGTCGCCGTGGAGCGTGATTGCAGGCCACCGCGTGCTTCTCTTCGACCTGGGCTGCGCGATCGGTGCCGCGGTCCTCGTGCTGACGTTCATCGTCTCGGCGATCAGCAATACGCGAAAGCTGTATCGACTGGAACCCTTGCCGGAAGACGCGCCCCGCACCTCGTCGAGCGTGGCGCATGCGGTGAGCGCATCGTGAAAGCGGCGGGCGCGCGAGAGGTTATATGATGATCTGATGGTGCTGGTGGCCGTCGACGATCTGCTGTTCAAGTCCAAGATTCGCGCGACCGCGAAGCAGGCCGGCGTGGAGCTGGCCTTCGCCGTGTCGCAGGAAGAGGTGCTCGAGCAGGCCCGGAACGCGCGACCGGCGCTCGTCATCTTCGACCTCAACAGCGGCAAGGCCGATCCGGTCTCGACGATCGCCGCGCTGAAAGCGGACCCCGCCCTGTCGACGATCCCGACGCTCGGTTTTGCTTCGCACGTGCACGCGGAGCTGATCGCCGAGGCACGAAAGGCCGGCGCAGACGAAGTCCTCGCACGATCGGCCTTCGCGGGGAATCTTGCCGAGATCCTCCTGTCCGCGGAACGGTCGGCTTGATGACCCGGAGTTTGAAACAGTTACCAGTTTCAGTTTCCAGGTTTCTCGGTTTCCAGTTCTCCTTGATTTCCGCGTTCGCGAGCCGCGCCCCCGCGAACCGCGAACCCTGCTCCCGAGCCCGCGAGCCGCGGTGTTATCGAATCCAGTAATAAATCGCCGCAGCCATCGCGCCGCCGAGCAGCGCCAGCAGCCACCACAAGCCGCCGCCCCCCCGCTCTTCCTCGATCGGCAGCACGTCGATGCGGCGCTGCACGGCCGCCGGCTTCGAAACGTGCGCCTCTGCCGCATCGGTCTCGAGCAACGATCGGCACCGCCGCAGGTCGGCGGCGAACTTCGCCGCGTTCTCCGTCCTCTTGTCGAGCTCCTTGGCAAGCGCGCGCGGCAGGACCACGTCGAACATCTTTGGCAGGTCGGGATTCAGTGCGGTCGGATTGGGCGGCGTCTTCCGGATCACGTTCACCATCGTCGCGGCAGGCGTCTCGGCCACGAAAGGATTGGTGCCCGTCACCATTTCAAAGACGATGACGGCGAGGGAGAACACGTCGGTGCGCGCGTCGACGCGGCCGCCGAGCGCCTGCTCCGGAGACATGTACGCCACGTTCGAGAGGGCGCCGACGGACACGCTGTCGGGCGCGGCGGCGGCGAGCGCGCGCAGCTGGCCGCCCCTGGTCCAGAGAGACATGCCGAAATCGAGCACTTTCGCGCTGCCCTTCGCGGTCTCGAGCACGCTATCGGGCCGGATGTCCTTGTGGACCACGCCGCGCGCGTGGCCTTCGGCGAGCGCGTCGGCGACCTGGACGGCGAGATCGAGCGCGTGGCGCGGGTTCATCACGCCGCTGCCCATGTGCTCGCGAAGCGTGGCCCCCTGCACGAACTCGTACGCGAGATAAAGCTGCCCGTCGTGATGGCCCACGTCGAACAGCCAGGCGATGTTCGGGTGCGACAGTGCCGCCGCTGCGCGCGCGTCTTCGATGAGACGGTGCTGGCGCTGCCCTTCCGCGAATCCCTTCGGCGCGAGCTTCAGCGCGACGGTGCGGCCGGCCCGGGTATCGCGCGCGCGAAACACCTCGCCGAGGCCGCCCTCGCCGATCCGTTCGAGCAGGTTGTAGTCGGCGACGACTCCTATGCGGGTGGCGGGTCCTTCCGGATCGGCGGCGTCCACGGTGCTCCCTACTTGACCGGCTTCGACGGCCTGAGCTCGACGCGGCTCGGCAGGCTCCGGGCAGGCATGCGCAGCAGGTCGAGCACCACCTGGCCGACGTCTTCCGGCTGAATCTTCCAGTCGGGCCGATCCGCCGTGCCGCGGCCGGCGAACCCGGTCGCCACCGAACCGGGCATGATGTAGGTGACCCGGATGTTGTCGTAGCGCACTTCCTGCATCAG
>JBOGIX010000293.1:0-4923 GCA_050744685.1 Vicinamibacterales bacterium
GGTTCGACGCCGAGCTCGCGCCACTGCGCCGCTTCATCCTGGCGGGCGGCAGCCCGACCGGCGCGGCGCTGCACGTGGCGCGAACCGTGTGCCGCCGCGCCGAGCGTGCGATGGTGGAGCTCGGGGACGGGGCATTCGAAAAGGAGCTGCTGCACTACATCAATCGGCTGTCCGACCTGCTGTTCACGATGGCGCGTGCCGTCAACCGGCGCGCGAACGCGCCGGAAATAGAGTGGTGAGCGCCCTGGGGCAGCAGCGAAGAACAATTGTGCCGACGACGCCGCAAGATTGCCCGCAGGCGACTGATGGGCCGCCGCGCGAGGAGAGGTTGCCAACGCCGCCGCAAGATGGCCCAAAGGCGGCTGATGGGCCGCCCCGCGAGGAGAGGAAAAGTCTGGCGGCCGCTTACGCCGTTTGCGAGCAGCTCGCGCGGGAGCACTACGAGAACTTTCCCGTCGCCTCGGTCCTGCTGCCGAAACGCATGCGCCCGGCGATTGCGGCGATTTATGCGTTCGCCCGCCGTGCGGACGACTTCGCGGACGAACCCGGGTACGACGACGCGGAGCGGCTCCGCCTGCTCGACGACTGGAGCCGCCGGCTGCACGGATGTGTGGATCAATCACCGCGTGCGGGCGCTGCCGACCCGGCGTTTCTCGCCCTTGGCGATACGATTCGCACCTACCGGCTCCCGCTATCGCTGTTCGACGATTTGCTCAGCGCCTTTCGACAGGACGTGACGGTCAAGCGGTATCGGTCGTGGCCCGACGTCCTCGATTACTGCCGCCGCTCGGCCAATCCCGTGGGGCGTCTCGTCCTGCGCGTCGCCGGCTACCACGATGAAGGGCTCGATCGCGCGTCGGACGCGGTGTGCACCGCGCTCCAGTTGACGAACTTCTGGCAGGATCTCGCGCGCGACTGGGCGAACGGCCGGCTCTATGTGCCGCTCGACGATCGCGATGGGGCCGGCGCCCTGGACGGCGATCTGGACGCTGGACGGCTCACCCCGGCATGGCAGGACGCCCTCCGCACCGTGAGCGCGCGAACGCGTGATCTGTTCGCCGCTGGCAGACCCGTCTGCGACGGGGTCGGCGGAAGGCTGAAGCTGGAGCTGCGCGCGACGTGGCTGGGCGGCGTGCGCATCCTCGACCGGCTCGAGCAGGCGGAGTTCGATGTCTTCCGCCGCCGGCCGAGGCTGGCCGCCGGCGATGCGCTGCCGATTCTCTGGCGGGCGGCGACGTGGAAGGCGGCCTGACGAGAGAACGTGGCGCGCGACACCAATTTCTATTACTCGTTCCTCGTCCTTCCCGCCGAGAGGCGGCGCGCGATCATCGCCGTCTGGGATTTCTGCCGCGCGGTGGACGACGCCGTGGACGAAGCGGACGGGAACAGCGCGGCGCGTGACACGAGCGCGCGCGCCGAGATCGCGCGGTGGCGCCAGGAGCTGGCGGCGGTGTTCGGCGACGGCGGCGTTCCCGCCACGCGCCAGGGGCTGGCGCTCGTCCCGTTCGTCACCCGATTCGGGCTGCAGCGGCAGCCGTTCGAGGCGCTGATCGAAGGGGTCGAGATGGATCTCGGCGATCGACGGTACGAAACGTTCGCCGAGCTCTACGAGTACTGCATCCGCGTGGCGTCGGCGGTGGGCCTCATCTGCCTGGACATTTTCGGCTGCGAAGACGCGCGGTCGCGTCAGTACGCGACCGATCTCGGCGTGGCCCTGCAGCTCACCAACATCCTGCGCGACGTGCCGGTCGATCTCGCGCAGGGCCGGGTCTATATCCCTCAGGAAGATCTGCGCGCTCACGGCTGCACCGAGGACGACCTGCGGGTCGAAGCCGGGCAGGCTGGCGGCGGCGTCCGCTCGGCTGCGGTGAAGTCGCTGCTGCAGCAGCAGGCGCGGCGTGCCCGCGACTACTACGGACGCGCCGCGCGGTCGCTCCCGGGCAACGATGCGCGGCGCCTCGTTGCGGCCGAGATCATGGGGGCGATCTATCGGGCGATTCTCGATCGCATCGAGCGCGAGAACTACGACGTCTTCTCGCGTGTCGTCAGAATCCCCCGGCCGCGGCGCGCGGCGATCGCCGCTCTCACGTGGGGCCGGACGGTCCTGCTCCCGTGAACACCCGTTACGACGTCATCGTCATCGGCGCCGGCTTTGCCGGTCTGAGCGCAGCCGCCGACCTTGCCGCACACGGGGCACGTGTGCTGGTGCTCGAGGCGCGTCCGCAGCTTGGCGGTCGTGCGACCGCGTTCACGGATCGTGAGACCGGCGAGCTCGTCGACAACGGGCAGCACGTGCTGTTCGGCTGTTACACCGAGACGCTCGCTTTCCTCGATCGCATCGGCGCCCGTCAGCACGTACGCACGCAGCCCTCCCTCGAGCTCGTGTGTTACGACGACCAGCGCCGGCGATCGGTGTTGCGGTGCCCGCGCATCCCCGCGCCCGTGCACCTGCTCGCCGGTATCCTCGGATGGACGCCGATCCCGTGGCGCGAGCGGCTGTCTGCCCTTCGGGTAGCGGCGTCGATCGTCAGCGCACAGCGTGAGATCCGCCGCGGCCACGCCGTGTCGGGCGATCCGGCTGCGGGGACCGTGCAGGAGTGGCTGGATCGGCACGGCCAGGGGAAGACGCTCCAGGAATGGCTGTGGCACCCGCTCGCGGTGGCCGCGCTCAACCAGCAGCCGCAGCACGCGTCGGCGGCCCCGTTCGTGAACATCCTGGCGCGGATGTTCGCGCCGGATCCGTCCGCCGCATCGGTGGTGCTGCCCGTGCGGCCGCTGCACGAAATGTATGCGGAGCCGGCGCGCCGCTACATCCTCGAGCGACGTGGAGACGTCAGGACGTCCGCACTGGCGCGCGCCACGGTTGTCGGCGATGCGGTCGGCCCGGTGGAGCTGCGCGGCGAACGCGTTCATGCCGACATCGTCATCGCCGCGGTGCCGTGGTTCGGCCTGCGGACGCTCTTCGGCAGCACGCCGCCCGCAGCGCTGGCGCCCGTCTTCGAGATGACGGCCGCGATGGACCCGATGCCGATCGTCACCGTGAACGTGTGGTACGACCGCCCGGTGATGGACGATGCCTTCGTCGGGCTGCCGGGCCGGACGATGCAGTGGGTATTCGACAAGCGAGTAGCGTTCGGCGGGAGCGCCTCGCATCTGTCGCTGGTGTCGAGCGGCGCGACCGACATCGTCCGGCGTACGAACGAGGAACTGACCGATCTCGCGGCCCGCGAGATCGAGTCGTCGCTGCCGGCGGCACGCGGCGTCTGGCCCATACGCGCGACCGTCATCCGGGAGAAGCAGGCGACGTTTTCCCTCGCGCCGGGCCAGCCGCGGCGAGTGGGTCAGAAGACCGGTGTGCGCGGGCTGTTTCTCGCCGGAGACTGGACGGACACCGGACTTCCGGCGACGATCGAAGGTGCCGTGGTGAGCGGCCACGCCGCGGCCGCGGCCGCGAGGGGGCAGTGATCGGTCCTGTTCAGGGTGCAGAGTTCCGGTTCAGGGTTCCTGGTTCCCGGTTGGTTCTTCGGTTCGAGGTTTGGGCGCTCTCATGAAGTCGGTCATCGTTCACTACCAGGAAATCGCACTCAAGGGGAAGAACCGTCCCTGGTTCGTGGCGCGGCTGGTTCGCAACCTGCGCCAGGCCACCTCTGACCTCGATGTGCGCGGCATCCGCGTGCTGATGGGGCGTATCGAGATCCTGATCGGTCCGACGGCCGAATGGGAGGCGATCAGGGATCGCCTGACGCGCGTTTTCGGCGTCGGCAATTTTGCCAGGGCGGGCCGGGCCCCGCTCGACGTCGAGTCGATCGCGCAGGAGATTCTGAAGGATCTCGGGGACATCGAGACCGGGACGTTCCGGCTGTCGGCGCGGCGCGCGGACAAGCGTTTTCCGCTCACCTCGCCGCAGATCGAGCGTGAGGTTGGCGGCCGCATCAAGGAGGCCCGCGGCTGGACGGTGAACCTCGGCGATCCGCAGCTGACGATTCATGTCGAGACCCTGTCGGACGAGGCCTTCTACTTCTTCGGCAAGCACAAGGGAGCGGGCGGGTTGCCGGTCGGCGCGAGCGGCCGCGTGGTGTGCCTGCTGTCGGGCGGCATCGACTCGCCGGTGGCGGCCTGGCGCATGATGCGACGCGGCTGCCGAGTGACCTTCCTGCACTTCCACAGCTATCCCGTGCTGTCGCGGGCGTCTCAGGAGAAGGCGCGCGAGCTCGCTGCGCTGCTCACGAGGTACCAGTACGAGTCGCGGCTGCTGCTGGTCCCGTTCGCCGAGCTGCAGCAGCAGGTCATCCTCACGGTGCCGCCGCCGCTTCGGGTCGTGCTCTACCGCCGGCTGATGATGCGGATCGCGGAGGCGATCGCGGGACGGCATCGCGCGCGTGCGCTGGTGACCGGGGAAGTCGTCGGCCAGGTCGCCTCGCAGACGCTCGAGAACCTCAACCGGATCAACGAGGTCGTGACCCTGCCGGTGCTGCGCCCGCTCATCGGCATGGACAAAGAAGAGATCACGGCCGAGGCGCAGCGCCTCGGTACATACCCGATTTCGATCATCCCGGATCAGGATTGCTGCACGCTGTTCACGCCGAGGCACCCCGCGACTGCCGCACGCCGGGCCGACGTCGAGCTGGCCGAATCCTCGCTGCCGCTCCGCGAGATGATCGAAAAGGCGCTGGCGGGGGCCGCCGTGGAAGAGTTCAAGTTCCCCGATGTAAAATAGTCAGCTTCATAGACGACCGGCATGGCCGCAGGGAACGTACGGCGTCTACATCGGCAGCGCCTGTGAGCCAATCACCACGGGCCCGCACCGAACGAAGCCGCAAGGTGGCCCCCTGGCAACAAAAGCCCGGCCGCTGGACCGAACGAAGCCGCAAGGTGGCCCTCTGGCAACACAGCCCGGCCGCTGGACCGAACGAAGCCGCAAGG
>JBOGIX010000294.1:0-4129 GCA_050744685.1 Vicinamibacterales bacterium
CCCGTGACAGCCACGAGGACCAGGAGCGCGGCGGATGCCGCAACTCTGAGGATTCTGAATTTCGGCATGGCTTCCCCCTGCAGCAGGCGACGGACGCGTGTGATGAGACGCGGACCGGCGGCGCCCATCGCCGGCCGCGTAGTGTTCAGCGTGCCCAGCGACGCCAGCGTGGTCAGCGCCTGCACGTAATCCCTGGCGTCCCCGCACCGCGCCACCGCCGCATCGTCGCAGCAGTACTCGCGCGCCTCGCGGATGCGCCGGGAGATCCAGAGGAGAGCCGGACTGAAAAAGAGGACGGCCTCCCCGATCGATTGGAACAGGTTCAGCAGATAGTCGCGCCGCTTCACGTGTTCGAGCTCGTGCGCCAGCAGCGCCTCGATCATCGCCGGAGACAGCCGGCCGGTCGCGTCGGCCGGCAGGATGAGCGCAGGACGCCGCCATCCGATCACGACTGGTCCTTCTACGGCGCCAGACCGAAGGAGCCGCACGTGCGACGGGATCCGCAGGTCGGCCTTCAGACGCGTATAAGCAGCGAGCGTGTCGCTGGCGTCCTCTGTCATCGCCTGACGATGGACGGCCGCCGCCACAAGCCATCCGCCCGTCAGCCGGAACAACAGAGTGATGACGCCGACAGCCCACGCGATCGCGGCCGTTGCGGCCAGCATGTCGGCGAAGATGGTGCCCCGGCTTCTCGCCGATTGCCGCGGCAGCGACACGCGCGGTTCGGCGGACAGCGACGTCGCCGACGGCAGGCCGGCGGGTGCGACCGTCGATGCCGGCGACCTGTTGCCGATGCCGCTCGAACCCTCATGCGATCGCGCCGGCACTGCAAAGAGCAATGCGGGAGTGATCGCCGCGAGCACTACGGCGATCGTAAAGGCCAGCGCCGCTGCTCGATAGGTTTCCCGGGGCGTCGCACGCGCGCGCCAGCTTTGCCAGCCAGCCAGCACCATGGCTAAGGCTGTTGTGTGCCAGAGGATGACGAGGAGAACCCAGCCGACGAACACGAGATAGGGGTTCTCGAGGGCGGACGAAATCGTCGGCATCATTTCGTTTTCCTCTCGTACTGATCGAGCAGCTGGCGAATCTCGTCGAGCTCGTCGCGATCGACCTTGCGGCCGGCGAGCGCACTCTGCAGCAGGCCACGAGCGGAGCCGTCAAAAACCTGCCGCAACAGCGCCCCCGCAAGATGACGCTGTGTCGCCGTACGCGTCTGCACGGACTCATAGACGTGCGAACGAAAGCGCTCCGAACGCGTCAATAACCCCTTCTTGTGCATGACCTGCATCTGCTTGAGCACGGTGGTGTAGCCGACCGGCTTGGTACGCGCGATGTCGTCGTACACCTCGCGCACGGTGGACGCCCCCCGCGTCCAGAGAATTCGCAGAATCTCGAGCTCGGCGTCGGTCGGCGTGGACTGCGTCATGGCTGCTCTCCGGCCATAGGAATACTACGATCATTCTCGTATGTCAACGATGATCGTCGTAGACCCAGCAGTCACGCGCTTTCGCCCGCTCGCGCCGTGGGTCGGGTCACGAGCCTTGGTTGCGACTGGCGGCTCGCCGCCCGGGAGTTGCGGTTCGGTGTTGCGGATCGGAGTGAAGGCTACGGCTAGGGGCTTGGGGGCTCTAGTCTCGATGCTCGCTCGTTCTCAGTGAACTGGGAACTGGAAATGGCGAAGAATTGGCAACCGGAAACCGGGACCGGAAACCGCCAGGGACTCGAAAACTGGTAACCGGAAACTGGTAACTGGAACCGGAAGTAACTTAGCGTCCTCCCTCCGCCGGCAGCATGTTTCTGATCGCCGTGATTCGCCAGCGGTCGTTCGAGCGCACCAGCACGAACGACGTCCACATGTTGCGCGTCGCGCCTTCACCCGCGATCGTGTAACGCCCGTCGGCGATGGCCACCTCCTCGGTCGGAAAACGAATGGTCTCGACCGTGATGGTCCGCTTCCCGGCGTTGTTCCTGGACGACGCCATCGATCCGCGCACGAGCGCCTCCCGTCCCTTACGCCACTCGCCCGACGAGGTCAGCTGATCGGCATCATCCGTGAACAGCGCACTGGTGGCGGCGGGATCGATCTTCTCGCGCGCGTCCACGTACGCCTTCACTACTTCACGAATGGCGGCATCGCGATCCGATGGCGGCGGCGTCTGGTGGGCAGAGGCGATGGCGGTGAAAAGGCCGGCGGCTAGAATCAGTGTTTGGCACATAGCGCAGTCACCAGTATCCAGTTGCCAGCTCGTTTCTCGTCGGCAGTTTCCAGTGTCCAGTTGACGCTTCTCCACTGGTAACCAGGGAAAGATGCCCGCTACTGGCCACTGGAAGCTGAGAACTGGTCACTGACAACACCTACCCAGTCAGTTCCCACTCGCCGGCGCGCTCATGAGCGAGAAGCCATCGTTTGCGATCGAGGCCGCCACCGTAACCAGTCAACGTGCCGTTGGCGCCGATCACACGATGGCAGGGCACAACGATGCCGACGGGATTGGCGCCGTTGGCGAGCCCGACGGCGCGAACGGCGGACGCACGGCCGATGCGCCGGGCCAGGGTCGAATAGGAAACCGTCTGCCCGCAGGGGATGTCGCGTAACGATCGCCACACGGTCTGCTGGAATGGCGTGCCGTCCGCGCGAACGGGAAGTCCGTCGATGGCCGTCAGCTCGCCGTCGAAATACGCCTTCAGCGCGCTCGACACGCCGCCCGGATCCGGGCACGGCTCCATCGTCGCCGCTCCGTATCGGCGGCGCACGAATTCCGCCGCGCGCTCGTTGCGATCGTTCCAGTGCACCGCGCGGAGGGCGCCCTCGGGATCGCACACGACGATCAGCTCCCCGAGCGGCGTATCGAAGCGGTCGTGCAGCAGGCGAACGGAAGAACTCATGGCCAGCCTTCTTACCTTTCGAAATACGGCCGCACGACCCGACGCGCGGCATCGAGCTCGGCCCCGAGCCGATCGATCAGATTGCGGTGCTCGACGACGTCTTCTGCCGGCGTTGCCGCCAGCTTGCCGCCGAGCTGCTGGATCTTCTGCAGGTGGTCCAGCAGCTTCTGCGTGTCCACGGTGGCGAGTTGATGAATGAGGTCCTGCAGGTCGAACGAGAGCGACGAATATCGGATCTTGCCGCCGCCGAGCTCGAGGATCTGCCGCAGGCGCAGCGTCGCGTCGACGCCCGTCGGTTTGAATACGCCCGTGCCACCCATGTCGAGCGCGCCCAGGTGCGTGCCGCCGGCAAGCAGCTCAATCTCGTAGTTCACGTCGTCCTTGGAAGCAATCCGCTCGACCAGCAGCGCCGCGTCCGGAAAGGCCTGCGTCCACATACGGACGAATTCCAGGTAACCGGCCGGGCCGCGCGAGTTCCGGCGCAGTGGCGCGTGTTCGAGCACCGCGTCGTCGGCGAAGAGCGCAGCCGCGTCCTCGAGGCGTCGCTCGTTGAAGTGCTCGTAAAACTGCCGGATCACGGACTCGTTCAGCTCTGCCGCGGTGCGCCGCCGGGGTTCGACCTCCATCCGATCAGGATACGGCTTTCACGGCTGCCGGCCGCGTGAAAATGCCGGGGCGAGGCCGCGGGCGCCCAGGTTTTCTTTGGCCGTTTCGATCAGCTCGTTGTTGCGCTCGTACGAAAGCCCTGCGGCGTGCGCACTCGTGCGTGCAGCGGGTGGATACTGCGGCCGGGAATAGACGGGATACGCTTCGGTGCGCAAGTGGGCGGCCATGTGATGACCGCGCCTCGTCGCGCGCTCGTGCCTGAGCGCCGAGACGTCGACGGGCCCGACAACGATGCGCTCGCCGGGCCCGGGCGAGGCTTCGGCAACCAGGCGGCCGTCGAAGTCGACGATCTGGCTGCCGCCCGGCCACGAATAGGGCGGATAGTGCCGGAGGCTGGCGCCCTGGTTCGCCGCCACGACGTAGGCCATGTTCTCGAGCGCGCGGCAGCGATTCACGATCGTCCACCAATTCATCGGCTCCGTCGCGCCCCACGGATCCATGTAGGCCGATACCCGCACCAGCACTTCCGCGCCGTTGGCGGTGAGCTGCCGCATCGCCTCCGGAAAGAGCCAGTCGTAGCAGATGGCACAGCCGATTCGCCCGATTGGCGTGTCAGCGACCGGAAACATCGCGTCGG
>JBOGIX010000295.1:0-4243 GCA_050744685.1 Vicinamibacterales bacterium
CGAAGGCCGACGGGCGCGCCCGTGGCGCGCCTGGTCCGTTATGCGGCTCGCCCGCAACGAGTACACTATTCTCGTTGCGAGCCGCATAACCGACTACTTACTGATAATGCGTGCCCTGATCATCGAAGACGACCTGACCATCGCCGACTTCGTCGCGCGCGGCCTGCGCGAGGCTGGATTTACCGTCGACCATGCCTCCGACGGCGAAGCCGGGCTGGGGCTGGCGGTTGGCGGGGCGTATGACGTGGCGATCATCGATCTCATGCTGCCCGGGCTCGATGGCCTGTCGCTCATCCGGCAGATGCGGCAGCGGCAGGTGGCCACGCCTGTCGTCATTCTCAGCGCGAAGCATACCGTCGACGACCGCGTCACCGGGCTCGAAGCCGGCGGCGACGATTACCTCGTCAAGCCATTCGCGTTCACCGAGCTCCTGGCCCGCGTGCAGGCGCTCATCCGCCGCGCCGGCAGCATGCCCGCGTCGGCCACGGTCACCGCCGGCGACCTGACGCTCGACCTCCGTACCCGCCGGGTCACGCGCGCCGGGCGCGACATCGACCTTCGCCCGCGGGAGTTCGCCCTGCTCGAATACCTCATGCGCAATCCCGGTCGCGTGGTCTCGAAGACGATGATCCTCTCGCACGTCTGGGACTACGCCTTCGATCCGCGCACCAATGTCGTCGACGTGCTCGTGCACCGGCTGCGCGAAAAGGTCGACAAGGGGTTCGATCACAAGATGATCCACACCGTCCGGGGCATCGGGTATGTACTCCGCGTGGCGTGAACGGCTCCGGCACACGCTCGGGTTCCGCCTCGCGTTGTGGTACGCGGGGCTGTTCGTCGGCAGCTCGCTCGTGCTGAGCGCGCTGACCTACGTGCTCGTCGCGCGATCGCTGCTGCAATACGATCGGCAGGTCCTGCAGACGTCGCTCGTGCGCTATGCCACCGCATACCAAAACGATGGCGTGAACGGGCTGGTTGAAGAGATCCGCCGGACCCAGGCCGCACCCGTGCCAGGCCCGCTCCTCGTGCGTACGGTTGGCGCGCGCCGCGACGTGCTGTATCTCAGCGAGGGCTGGCGCCGCTTCGACTTCTCCCAGCTGGAGCTGCCATCTGCCGGCGGCGAGCAGACGTGGAGCACGCTGCGCACGGGCAACGGGGACGAGGTGCTCGAGGTGGCCTCGGTTCGCCTCGCAGACGGCACCTTCTTCCAGGTGGGCATGAGCACCGAGCGGCGCCGGCAGCTGCTCGAGCAGTTCCGCGGCGTACTCCTCTTCAACGTCGTGTCGATCATCGTGATCGGTCTCGCCGGCGGCGCCATCCTCACATCGTCTGCCCTCCAGCCGCTGCGGACCCTGACCGAGACCGTTCGCGGCATTCTCCGGACCGGCCGCACCGAAGCGCGCGTGCCGGCCCAGGAGACGGGCGACGCCCTTGGCGAGCTCAGTGCGCTCGTCAACGCCATGCTCGATCGCATCGATGCGGTCCTCGCAGGCATGCGCGGCGCGCTCGACAACGTCGCGCACGATCTACGCACGCCGATGACCCGCCTGCGCGGCATCGCCGAGACCGCGCTCGCGCAGGAGGATCCGGCCGCCATGCGCGAGGCGCTCGCCGACTGCCTCGAAGAGTCCGACCGGGTGATCGAAATGCTCAACACCCTGATGGACATCTCCGAGGCGGAGACAGGGACGATGGCCTTGCGCGCCGGGCCGACAGACCTCGGCGACCTCATCCGCCAGACGATCGAGCTGTACGAGGACCTGGCGGAGGAGCGCGGCGTGCGAATAGAGACACACACGCCGGATCGCCTGATGGTGACCGTCGATCCCAACCGCATGCGGCAGGTGCTGGCGAACCTGCTCGACAACGCGATCAAGTACACACCGGGGGACGGACTTGTCACCATCGACGCCGCCCCGGACGGGGCGGATGCGGTGCTCACGGTCAGCGACACCGGCATCGGAATTCCACCGACCGAGCTGCCGCACATCTGGGACCGGCTCTACCGCGGAGACAAGAGCCGTTCGACGCGCGGCCTTGGCCTGGGTCTCAGCCTGGTCAAGGCTATTGTCGAGGCGCATCGCGGAACTGTCGAGGTCCGCTCGGCCCCCGGCCAGGGATCTCGATTCTCGCTGCGCCTGCCCGCCCTCACGGACCAACCTTTCACGGATGTAATGCAGGTGCCATCTCCGGGTAATTCGTGATCCGTATCTTCTGTAGAGAACGCATTCATCACGGGAGATTGCATCACATGGATTTCAACCACATCGAGTCGGCCAGCGGCGCTCGGCGCTCCGCTCGGCCCTTCAGCAGGAAGACCGCCACCGCGGCCGCCGCGTTACTGCTGACCGGTTCGCTCATCGGGTGGACGGCATCCGCCACGGGTGGAATGGATGCGGCCGGTTCGGCCGCACCGCCCGCCTCGGCTCCTCGCTCGGCGACGGTGGCCGCGCCCGACGTCCCGTCCAGCTATGCAGGCATCGTCGATCACGTGTCCCCGGCCGTCGTCACCGTCCGCTCGGAGCGGCGTGTGCGCCGGATCAACCAGGACCTGCCGGACGACCCGCGGCTCCGCGAGTTCTTCGAACAGTTCGGGTTCGGCCAGGGGCCGCGGCGGGACGTGCCCGAACGGCGTCAGGGCGGGCTCGGATCGGGCGTCATCGTCCGGGCGGACGGCTACATCCTCACCAACAACCATGTCGTGGACGGCGCCGAAGAGGTGAACGTTGAACTGACGGACGGGCGCAGCCTGAAGGCGAAGGTGGTCGGGACCGACGCGCCGAGCGATCTCGCGGTGCTCAAGATCGAAGGCAGCAACCTGCAGACCCTCTCGCTCGGCGACTCCGACGCGGTGCGCGTCGGCGATGTGGTGCTGGCCGTGGGCAACCCACTCGGCGTGGGCCAGACCGTCACCATGGGCATCGTCAGCGCCAAGGGGCGTGCCACGGGCATTGGCGACGGCAGCTTCGAGGATTTCATCCAGACTGATGCGCCCATCAACCAGGGGAACTCGGGGGGCGCGCTCGTCAACACACGCGGCGAGCTGGTCGGCATCAACTCGCAGATCCTGACGCCGTCGGGAGGCAACATCGGGATCGGCTTCGCGATTCCGGCGAACATGGCGCGCAACGTGATGAGCCAGCTGATCGATCACGGCGAGGTGCGCCGCGGCATGCTGGGCGTGACGATCCAGCCGGTTACCTCGGATATCGCGCGCAGCCTCGGCCTGACGGAAGTGCATGGCGCGCTCGTGAACACGGTGAACCCGGGCAGCCCGGCCGAGAAAGCGGGCGTGCGTCGCGGCGACGTGATCACGGCAGTGAACGGCGGCGGGGTGAAGGACTACAACGACCTGCGGAACCAGGTGGCCCAATTGCTGCCGGGCAGCAAGGTCAAGCTGACCGTCGTCCGCGACGGCAAGGAGCAGGTCCTCGACGCCACGCTCGCCGAGCTCGAGAGCTCGAGGGCGGCGACCGGCCGGAACGAGCCCGGCGACGACCCGACGGGGTTCGGCATGACAGTCGCCCCGCTGACCGCGGAGCGCGCGCGCGAGCTCGGGGTGAGCGCGTCGACCGGCCTGGTCGTCACGGACGTGCAATCGGGCAGCCGCGCCGCGTCTGCCGGCCTGGAGCCGGGGGACGTCATCGCGGAAGTCGATCGCAAGCCGGTTTCGACCACTGACGCTCTGCGCGCCGCGCTCAAGGCTGGCACGCGTCCCGCGCTCCTCTACGTGCACCGCGGCGACCGGTCGATGTTCGTGACTGTCGATCGCGGGTAGGCGGCATCGAAGACCACAGGAGGGCGGGAAGAAGGGAGTTCAAGGGAGCCATATGGTTATAGCTCCCCTGATCTCCCCTGTTCCTTTTCTCCTGTAGATCTTTCACGCCGTAGATCGCCCAAGAATCCTCACCAACCTCCCCGAATCGATGTTGCCCCCGGTCATCACGCAGACGACCTTCTTTCCTGCCAGTCGATCGCGCAGCTTGACCGCCGCTGCCAGCGAGGCGGCGCCGGCGCCCTCGGCGAGGTTGTGTGTCGTTCGCACCGCCAGCCTGACGCCCTCTTCGAGCTCCTCCTCCGATAGCGTCACGATGTCGTCGAGATACTGGCGCAGGATGTCGAACGTCAAATCGAAGGTCACGCGCGTGGCCATGCCCTCGGCGAACGTCGCGGCCCTGTCCCCTACGACACGCGTGCCGGTACGCCACGAGCGCGCAAACGCATCGGCGCCCTCGGCCTGCAC
>JBOGIX010000296.1:0-12433 GCA_050744685.1 Vicinamibacterales bacterium
GCGTTCGACGGCGGCACGCTGCTCGTGCCGATGGGGACCGTTCCCGCCGGACGCAGCGTCCGCGTGCGCGTCCCCGCGCGCGAGGTCATCCTCGCGACGGTCGCGCCCGACGGGCTCAGCCTTCACAACGTCCTGACGGGTACGGTGTCGGCCGTTCACGCCGAACCCGCGATTGATCAGGTTGTCGTGCAGATCGCCGTGGGCAACCTGCTCCTCCTGGCGGAGGTCACGCGGGACGCGGTCGACCGTCTCAGCATCGCGGTGGGATCGCGCCTTCACGCGTTGATCAAGTCCGTCTCGATCGAGGTCCAGGCCGTCCACGCGCACCAGCCCGAGACCACCATCGGAGAAGATTCTCGAGCGCCTGGGCGGACCCGCTCGAATCGACATCCGTGACGGGACTCGTCCCGTGGCGAAATAACCCCGACGAAGGGTTGAAGTGGTGAGCGCATGTTGCTACGCTCGCTTCCATGATCGCCGGCCTTCATCGCCGCGCCGACTGGCCCTCCGGGAGTGCGGGCGGCGTACGCCACAGAGGCCAGTCTCGTGCCTGACAGCTTCGGCGTGCGGCTGCGCCGCCAGCGGGAAACACGGCGCATCGACCTCGGCTCGATTGCGGAGCAGACGAAGATCAAGGTGTCTCTTCTCGAAGGGCTGGAGCGAGGCGATGTTTCGCACTGGCCGTCCGGGATCTTCCGGCGCGCCTATATCCGCACGTACGCGCACATCATCGGGCTCGATCCGGATGCGGTGCTGCGCGAGTTCCTCGAGGCGTATCCGGAGCCACCCGATGCCTTTGCTGTGAAGGAGGCCGCGGCGCTCGAGGAGGCGGCAAGGAGGAACGCGCCGCCGCCCACGCGGCTCCGCACGATCGTCGACTCTGCCATCGATTCGCTGTCGAGATTGCGGCGGCCGGGCGTGACCGAAGAGCAGGCAGGGATGACCCGCGCGCTCACGCCGCCAACGATGGATGTCGAGGCGCTCGAAGGCGCGCCGCAGCCGCATGCGGCCGACGTGGAAGATACGGTCGAACTCGAAGTCGAGATGCCGGGGACGTTCCCGCCCCGAGCGGCAGCGCTCTCGATTCCGGACGACGCGCCGCAACGGACGTCGGTGCGACCACCTGACGAGGCAACGATGAGGATTGCCGCGGAGGAAACGGGCGAACCGTCTGCGCCGCTGCTCGATCTGGCGGCCCGTGAGGATCCGATCATATCGAGCTCGGTCGAGGATGAAGCCGCGTCCGCCAGCGCAGCGCGAACTTCAGACGAATCGCGTTACGAGGCCGTCGCCGATCTCTGCACCGGGTTCGGCCGCGCCGGCACGCGCGACGACATTCTCCGGCTCCTGGAAGTGTCCGCGCGCACGCTCGACGCAACCGGCGTCATCGTCTGGATCTGGGACGAGTCGTCCGACGAGTTGAGGCCCGTGCTGGTGCACGGCTACTCCGAGAAGGTGCTGGCGTATCTGCCGACCGTGAGGCGGGACGCCGACAACGCCACGGCCGCCGCGTTTCGATCGTCGACGACGTGTGAGGTGGCCGCGTCGGCGCAAGCGACCGGCGCCCTGGTGGTCCCGCTGCAGGTGCCGGAGGGCTGTGTCGGCGTGCTTGCCGTGGAACTGCAGCCGGGAATTCAGCCGTCGCGGATTCGGCGCGCGAACGCCACCATCCTGGCGGCCGCAGTGGCGCAACTCGTCTATCGTTCCCAGCCACTCGCACGGCGATCGCACAGGGATCGGGTTGTGGCGACGTCCGGAGCTTCCAACCCGCTGATTCGTCCCGGCCGCTGACCGCGCCTGACGGCCCGTCGCCCGGGGGCCAGGCCACGGCCTGATCCGGATGCCACTCGCCGGCCCGGCCTGCGGTTTGGGTTACCATCTGTGTCCTGCTGCCATGCATACGGTGAGTCGGCACGTCGTTTCGGTCGTCGCCGTCCTGCTCGGTTCTCTTGCTGCTCTGGCTGAAGGGATGCCGTCCCCTCAACAGAACCAGGAGCCGCCGCCGCGCATCCGTGTGGCGGTCGAGATCGTGCCGGTCGACGTCCAGGTCATCGACAAGGCGGGCCAGCCTGTTGCGAATCTCGGAGCCGACAAGTTCACGGTCACCATCAACGGCAAGCGGCGCCGCGTCATCTCCGCCGACCAGATCGGCACGGACTCGGGAGAGGAGGATGCCGGCAGCGGCGCGAGTGCCGCGGACGCCTCCAAGTTCCCGCCGCGCGTGATCATGCTGGCGATCGACTGCATCAGTTTCGATACGACCGCATCACGCGACGTCATTCAAAGCGTCTCCCGATTCGTCGAGGGACTGCGACCGGACGATCACGTGGGACTGTCGGCATACCCGAATGGCCCGCAGGTTGTCCCGACAACGGATCATGCGGCCGTGCTGAGGGCGCTGCGCACGGTCGTCGGGCAGCGAGATGGCCCCGGCCTCGCGCAGTTCAAGCTGCGGCCGACGGAGATCATCGACCTGTCGCGCGACATCGCAGCGGGCAGCGGGCCGACGCTCGACAAGGTGTTCGCCCGGGAATGCGGCCAGGATGAAGCCGCCGGGCCGACGTGCCGGTTCCGTCTGTTGACCGAGGTCACCAACACGGCGCTCTACTACGAGGGACAGGCCACGGCGAGCCTCGGTATGCTTCGCACCCTCATCGGCCAGATGCGAGGGTTCCCGGGCCGCAAGACGCTGCTCCTCGTGAGCGGCGGGCTCATCGCGAGCGACGCCCCCGGCGGACGCCCCGATCTCGGCTCGATGGGGCAGCAGGTGGGCAGGGAGGCGGCAGCCGCGAACACGGCCGTCTACACCTTATATATAGATTCGACCCTACAGGATCAGTTCGCCGCCGAAACGCGCACCGCGATCGGCGCCGCTCACAACCAGTCTCGCGACCGGGCCGTGCTCGTGCGGTGGCTCGAGCAGTTCACCGGGAACGCCGGCGGAGCATTGTTCGACGTTCAGGTCGGCAATGCCGAGGCCGCCCTCGCGCGCATTCACACCGAGCTGTCCTCCTATTACCTGCTCGGCGTCGAGCCCGCAGACGAAGACCGTGACGGCCGCGTCCACGAAGTCTCCGTGAAAATCCGGCACCCGAACGTCACGATCCGCGGCAGGCGATGGGTGATGATCCCGAAAGCCGGCGCCGCGGCATCGGCCAGCGCGCCGCCCGCACCGACGCCGGCTGCGGCTGGCACACCTGCGCCGCCACTGCCAGTCCCCGCGCCGCCACGACGCATGGTTCCCGAGGAGGTGGCGCGCCTCGCGGCGGTCTTCGACCGCGGCGCGGGCCGCGCGCTCGAAGCGGCGCTGCAGAAGTCGCCCGACGTGGCCAACGCCATTCGCGGCTTCCGCATGTCCGACAGTCCGTGGCCCGACGACCGCAAGCGCACCGCGATCTTCGCGCTCGAACTCGCGCTCGCCGGCCTGCGCAGCCCGATGCGGGACACGCGTGAGGAAGCCGGGCGCCTGCTCGCTGAGTTCCACGTGCGCGTCCGCACGCCCGGCGAGCCCGATCCCTTCGAATGCGGCTGGTTCGTCGCCGAGGCCTCGGCCCTCGAAGGGCTCTTCAGCCCCGAGAACGCCCTGCTCTTCATCGCGCGGGGCCTGCAGCGCTGTCCGGCAGCGGGCCGCCTGCACCTGGCGCATGCGGTGGTCTCGGAACAGCAATGGCTGCGCGGGCCGATGATGCCGGCCCAGGAAGCAGACATCCTGCAGCGGTTCGAACAGTCGATGAAGTTTCCGGACGCGAGCGTCGAGGCGCGCGTGCGCGCCGCACGCTTCCTGTACGCACTTGGACAATTCGATCGAGCGCTGGAGATGCTCGCGCCTGTCGCCGCCAACCCGCCGGCCGAGCCCGAGATGCGCTACTTCGCGCATCTGATTCGCGGCCAGGTGCTTCGGGCGCTTGGCCGCACCGACGATGCGGCTGCCGCGTTTCGGGCGGCGCTGGGTGCCTGGCCCGGGGCGCAGTCGGCACAGGTCGCGTTGATGACGCTGCTCGCGAACCGGGGCGATCGGGAGGAGGCCGCCGCGCTCGCCGAATCCGTGCAGATCATGCCGGCCGACCAGTACGATCCGTGGTGGATGTATTGGCTCGGCGACTATCGCCACTACCCGACGATCGTCAATCAGTTGAGCGAGCTGGGAAGATGATGCGTGCAGTCGCCGGCGCGGGTGCGGCCCTTCTGGCTGCGGCGATGACCTCGTCGTTCGCCTCGGCGCAGTCGCAGCCGGCACCCGCGCAGCGGCCGCCCGTGTTTCGCGCCGGCGCCGATGTCGTCAGCGTGGACGTCTCGGTCCGGCACGATCGCCGCCCCGTCACGGGTTTGACCGCTGCCGATTTCGAGCTCCTCGACAACGGCGTGGCGCAGGAGATCACCGAGGTCGCCTACGAGAAGCTGCCGATCGACGTGACGCTCCTGCTCGACGTGAGCGCGAGCGTCACGGGCGACGTGCTCGACGAGCTCCGGCGCGCATTGCGCCAGGTGCGCGCCGATCTCGCGCCAGGCGACCGCTTGCGCCTGCTCACCTTCAACATGCGGGTCACGCGGCTCGTCGATTTCAGTCAGCCCGCCGCATCGATCGATCAGGCGCTGGCGTCGCTGCAGGGCGCCGGAAGCAGTGCGGTGTTCGACGGCCTGGCGGTCGCGCTCACGGCGGCCGACCAGCCGGGGCGCCGGCGCTTCATCGTGCTGTTCAGCGACGGACAGGACAGCAGCAGCATCACCGACGCGAGCACGCTGCTCGAAGTGGCCCGGCGCAGCTCGTCTACGGTCGCAGTCGTGCTCGCGTCGTCGACCGATGCGCGGCCGGCGTCCCTGTTGCGGACGACGCTCACGCCCCCCGCCACTACCGTCGCCATGCTGTCGGAACACATCGCCCGCGAGACGGGCGGCATTGTCACGGCGGTCAAGCCGGGCGAGAATCTCTCGTCCAGGTTCCGCCGCGTCCTGCAGGACTTTCGTTCGAGCTACGTCCTGTATTTCTCGCCGCGGGACGTCGAACGCGCCGGAGCACACACCCTCGACGTGCGGGTGAAGCGGCCCGGCGTCGAGGTGCGGGCGCGCCGGGGCTATGTGTGGCGGTAGTGTCGCTACGCCGACCGCGTCGATGAGATCTTTCCGCAGCACTGGCGGGCGGACGCACACGACCGACTTCACCATCAACGGCTTCGTCCGGTTCAAGGGCGGAGAGTTCTTCTCGCGCCGAGCCTGACGTTCCTGTTGGCGGAGGAACGCAGGGGCGCCGGACGCCGGTCAGCGTCTCCAGCATCGCGTAACCGATAAACCAAAGCCTCGACGCTCCCGTCTAAAGCGGCACCATGAGCCTTGCAGACCTGGTGCGCGATCTCCGCTATACGGTACGCGCGTTGCGCCGCGACGCCGGTTTTGCCGCTTTTGCGATTCTCATCGCCGGCCTCGGCATCGGCGCCAGCGTGACCGTCTTCAGCGTGGTCCACACGTTGCTCCTGCGGCCCTTGCCTTTCGACGATCCGGACCGGCTCGTCTGGATCACCAACCGCGACACGAGCGGCCTTTCGGGCCAGACGACGCAGGTGGGCCACATGCTCGATCTGCGCGAGCGGACGCAATCGATGTCGGCCATCGCGGGCTACTTCGCGTTCTACGGTGTCGGCGACAACCTGCTGAGCGGCGTGGGGGAGCCCGAACGGCTCAGCGGCGTGCCGGTCTCGGAAGACTTCTTCGACGTGCTCGGGATCACGCCGCAGCTCGGGCGCCTGTTCACCCCGCAGGAAGCCGTATGGAACGGCCCGAAGGTGGTGCTGCTCAGCCACGGGCTGTGGATGCGACGCTTCAATGCGGATCCGGCGATTGTCGGGAAGGCGCTGATCCTGAACGAAGACCCGCACACCGTCGTCGGCGTGCTGCCGGCGTCGTTCGACTTCGCGTCCGTGTTCGCGCCGGGCCGCCACTTCGATCTGTATTTCCCGTTTCCCCTCAGCCCGGAGACCCATCGCTGGGGCAACACGATGGCCATGATCGGCCGTTTGAAGCCGGGCGTTTCGGCCGCGGCCGCGGGCGCCGAGGTTCGCACGCTCGCGGCGCAGATCACCGCGGAGCATCGCGAGCGCAACGGCTTCCAGGGGAACGTGAAGCCGCTCGCCGAGCACGTGAGCGGCCGGATTCGCCTGGCCGTATGGGTGCTCGCGGGCGCCGTGGCGATGGTGATGCTCATCGTGTGCGCGAACCTCTCGAACCTGCTGCTCGCGCGCATGGCGTCGCGCCAGAAGGAGATTGCGATCCGCACGGCGCTCGGCGCCGGGCGCGGGCGCCTCCTCGCGCAGACGCTCACCGAAGGCATCGTGCTGTCGGGCACCGGTGCGTTGATTGGCTTGCTGCTCGCCCTCGCGGGCACCCGCGCGCTTGCGCGGCTGGACGCGGTCAGCATTCCGCTGCTGCGGGACGTGCGCACCGACGGCACGGCGCTCGTTTTCACGGTGGTCGTTGCGGTCGCAACCGGGATCGTCTTCGGCCTTGCGCCCGCTCTGCAGGGGCGCGGCGCGGCACTGACGAACGCGCTCAAAGACTCGACGCGCGGCTCGACCGAGGGACGCCGGCGCCGGTGGGTGCGGAACACGCTGGTCGTATCGGAGATTGCTTTCGCCTGCGTCCTGCTGGTCGGCGCGGGGCTGCTCATCCGCAGCCTGGTTCGGGTCCTCGACGTGGACATGGGCTTCGTCGCGTCGCGCGCCGCCACCATTCGCGTCGATCCGGACAACCGCTACCAGACGCGCGAGCAGCGCAATGCTTACGTCGACGAGGTGTTGCGCCGTGTAAAGGCGATCCCGGGCGTCGAGAGCGCCGGCATTACCGACGCGCTGCCGCTCGGCCGCAATCGCACGTGGGGCTCGCCGGCCAAGGGGGTCACGTACGAGCGCGGCCGCTTCCCGCTGGCCTTCCCGCGGATCGTCAGCGATGGATACGTGACCGCGATGGGAATTCCGCTGCGCGCCGGCCGGGACATCTCGGCGGCCGATACGTCAACTACCGAACCGGTCATGCTCGTCAATGAGACCATGGCGCGCACCTTGTGGCCGGGTCAGGATCCGATCGGGAAATACGTGCTCGGGCCCTGCGCCAAGGAACGCCGTGTCGTCGGTGTCGTCGGCGACGTTCGCCATCTCGCGCTCGAGCAGACATCCGGCAACGAGATGTACCTGCCGATGCGGCAGTGCACCGATCAAAGCTCGGCGGACCTGGTCGTGCGCTCCACGCTTCCGCCAGCGCACCTCGCCGGCGCAGTTCGAGCGGCGCTGCAGCCGATCTCCGCCAATCTCCCCCGCAACGACTTTCGCACGTTGCAGCAGCTGGTCGACAAGTCGGTCTCGCCCCGCCGCTTCATGGTGCTGCTGCTCGGCGGGTTCGCCGTGTTCGCCGTCGTGCTCGCGTCGCTCGGCATCTATGCGCTCGTGTCGTACTCGGTCAACCAGCGCACGCAGGAGATCGGCATTCGCATGGCGCTCGGCGCCTCGGCGCGCGACGTGCAGAAGCGGATCATCCTCGAGACGCTCAGGCTCGCCATCGTTGGTCTTTTCTTCGGCGTTGGCGCGTCGTGGATGATGGTTCGCGCCGGCGAAGGTCTGTTGTTCGGCGTGACGCCGCGCGACCCCGCAACCTTCGTCGGCATGGCCGCCGTGCTGATGCTCGTTGCCCTCGCGGCCGGCTATCTGCCGGCCCGCCGCGCATCTCTCGTCGATCCGGTGGTGGCGCTCAGGGCCGAATAGGTCACCCCTTCTCCGATGCGCGGAACCGGGTTATGCTTCGCCCACGATTCCAGATCCACGGGCGAAGCCAAGGCGGATTCCTCTCGATTCCGGTGAATTCACGGTCGTGTACGCCGGCCGGCCCGGACCTGAACTCCTGGACGCCCGAACCAGCCGCCAGAGGTACACATGACGATGCCCCCGTTGACCGACGCCTCGGGAAGAACCGTTGACGACGCGAGCGTGAAATCGTTCCTTGGCGCCTTCCGGGGCGCGGTGATCCGCGACGGCGACGCCGAGTATGAATCGGCGCGGAGGATTTGGAATGCGAGCATCGACAAGCGTCCGGGCCTGATTGCCCGCTGCTCGGGGCTGGCGGACGTCGTCGCCGCGGTGCGCTTCGCGCGCGAGCATGGGCTGCTCGTCGCGATCCGCGGCGGCGGGCACAACGTCGGGGGCCGCGCGCTGTGCGACGGCGGTCTGGTCATCGACCTGTCGCGCATGAAGGGCATCCACGTGGATCCCGTGGCGCGCCGCGTCCGCGTCCAGCCCGGGGTGCTGCTGGGCGAGCTCGATCGCGAGACCCACGTCTTCGGCCTGGCAGTGCCGCTCGGGGTGGTGTCGAAAACGGGTGTCGCCGGCCTGACGCTCGGCGGCGGAGTCGGGTGGCTCGCACGGAAACACGGCCTTACCTGCGACAACGTGCTGTCCTTCGAGCTGGTCACGGCAGATGGCGAGGTGCTGCGTGCCAGCGCCGACGAGCACCCCGATCTGTTCTGGGCGCTCCGCGGCGGCGGCGGCAACTTCGGCGTCGTCACCTCGTTCGAGTACCGGCTGCATCCGCTCTCGATGGTGCTCGGAGGCATGGTGGTCCACCCGAGAGATCGCGCGACGGATCTCCTGAAGTTCTACCGATCGTTCACGGGGTCCGCGCCCGATGAACTGGCCGCGTACGCCGCACTCATGCAGACACCGGACGGCCAGGCGGTCGCCGCGATCGTGACGTGCTACGCGGGCGACCTCGCCGAAGGCGAGCGGCTGATGGCGCCGCTGCGATCGTTCGGCACGCCGCTGGTCGACGCGATTCAGCCGATGCCGCTCCCGGTGATGCAGACGCTGCTCGACGGCGCCGTGCCCGAGGGCAACCAGAACTACTGGAAATCCGCGTTCCTTCGCGAGCTGAGCGACGATGCGATCGACACGATCGTGAGCCAGGCCAACGGGGCGACGTCGCCGCTGAGCGCCGTGCTCGTGGAACACTACGGCGGCGCGGCAGGCCGGGTCGGGGAGGGTGAGACCGCGTTCGGACAACGGCACGTCGAGTACGACCTGGCGATCCTGGCGCAGTGGCCGAATCCGGCGGATTCCGAGCGCCACATCGCATGGACGCGCGGCTTCGCCGAGGCGATGGCGCGATACCGAAGCGGCGACTACCTGCTGAACTTCCTCGGAGAGGAGCCCGAGGACACGATCAAGGCGTCCTTTGGCAGCAATTACGCGCGCCTGGTCAAGGTGAAGAGCAGATACGATCCGACGAACTTCTTCCGGGTCAACCAGAACATCCAGCCGGACGCGGCGGCGGCCGGAGTCTGACAGACAGGGCGCCCTGAAGCGCGCTCTTTTTTCCTCATTACGACATGAAGAAGCTGCTCATCGCCATCGCGATCCTCCTCGTCCTCGCTGGCGCCGCAGCCGTCGGCGTCGGCTACTACGTCTACCGGCAGGTGCGGTCCACAGTCACCCAGTTCGCCGAGCTCGCCCGGGTACCGGAGATCGAAAGCCGCGTGCGCATCCGCACACGGTTCGTTCCGCCCTCGTCCGAGGAGCTGACCGAACAGCAGCTCGCCAGGTTCATGCGCGTGCAGGCGCAGGTTCGCCAGCGAATCGGCGCGCGCATGACCGAGTTCGAGCAGAAATACAAGACGCTCGTGTCGAAGGAGCAGGCGACGATCGCCGACACGACGACGATCGTCTCCGCGTACCGCGATCTGGCGGCGACGTGGCTCGACGCAAAACGCAGCCAGATCGACGCGCTCAACGAGCTCGAACTGTCACTCGACGAGTACCGATGGATCCGCGACCAGGCATACCGCGCCCTCGGAATGCCGTTCGTCGATCTCGACGTGAGCCGGATCGTGGAGGCCGCGCGCAGCGGCGAGGCGTTGGAGCAACCCGGCAAGCTGCTCGGCGCCATCGGCCCGGCCGGCCCGGAGGCGAACCGCAAGCTGATCGAGGGGTTCAAAAAGCAGCTCGAACAGAACGCCGCCCTGGCATCGTTCGGGCTGTAGCGTGTGGCGACCCTTCGCACGTTCGTGAGCACCACTCTTTCGTTCCTCGTCGCTTCCGCCGAGCAAGGTGACCGCGCGGCGGCGGATACGCTGTTCGCGACGCTGTACGACGAACTTCATCGCATGGCCCGGCGCGAGCTCGCCAGGCGCGGCGCCGGCGTCACGCTCGGTGCGACCACACTCCTGCACGAAGCGTATCTGGACATTTCCGACCGCGAGCGCGCAGCGTTTCCGGATCGGCACCGCTTCATGGCCTACGCCGCTCGCGTGATGCGCGGGCTGATCATCGACTACGCGCGCCGGCGCCAGGCGCAGAAGCGCGGCGGCGAGTTCGAGATCACCTCCATCGCCACCGACGTGATCGGCGCCGTGCCCGATGTCGGCCAGCTGAGCCGCCTGAGCGACGCGCTCGACGAACTGGAGACGGCCGACGCGCGGCTGGCGCGAATCGTCGACTTCAAGTTCTTCTGCGGCTTCTCCTTCGGGGAAATCGCCTCGATGTCGGGCGTCTCGGAGCGGACCGTGCAGCGGGACTGGGAAAAGGCCCGCATCTACCTCCACCGCGTCCTCCGGGAGGACGCCCCGCCGCTCTGATGTCGTCTTCTGCCCGCCGTTTTCGATCTTCCTGATCGGCAGGCGCAACATGAGCGCAATCGACAGTCAACGCTGGCGGCGTGCCAGCCCTCATCTCGATCGCATCCTCGAACTGGCAGGGGCCGAGCGCGATGCCGGCCTGGCCTCGCTGCGCGCCGCCGAGCCCGACGTGGCCGCGGACGTCGAGGCGCTGCTTGCCGAGCACCGCCTGCTCAGCGCCAAGGGCTTTCTCGACTCCGCGGCGATGCTGCACGCAGTTCAGGTCCCGCTTGCCGGGCACACCATCGGCGCCTACCGGCTCGTCTCGCCGATCGGCCACGGCGGCATGGGCAGCGTGTGGCTGGCGGAACGAAGCGACGGTCGTTTCGAAGGCAACGCGGCGCTGAAGCTGCTCAACGCGGCGCTCGTCGGCCGGGGCGGCGAGGAGCGCTTCAAGCGTGAAGGCACCATCCTCGCCAGGCTCACGCATCCACATATCGCGCGGCTCATCGACGCCGGCGTGTCGACGACCGGCCAGCCCTACCTCGTGCTCGAGCACATCAGCGGCTGGCACATCGACCGCTTCTGCGACGAGCAGCGGCTGGGCGTCGAAGCCCGCATCCGCCTCTTCCTCGACGTGCAGGCGGCCGTTGCGCACGCGCACGCCAACCTCATCGTCCATCGCGATCTGAAGCCGTCCAACGTGCTGGTGACCGCGAGCGGCGAGGTGAAGCTGCTCGACTTCGGCATCGCCAAGCTGCTCGAGGGAGACACCGCGCACGATCCTGCCACCATGCTCACGCGCGAGGGGGACGCGGCGCTCACGCCGAAGTATGCGGCGCCGGAGCAGGTCACCGGCGGCCGCATCACCACCGCCACGGATGTGTATTCGCTGGGCGTGCTCCTGTTCGAGCTGCTGAGCGGCCAGCACCCCACCGGCGTCGACGCGCGATCGGCCGCCGACTTCGTGAAGGCGGTTGCCGACACGGAGGCGCAGCGGCTCTCGACGGCGGTCGAGGAAGCGACCGATCCCGGGCTGGCGACGACGCTGGCGGCAAAACGGGCGACGACGCCGGAGCGCCTGCGACGGATGCTGCAGGGTGATCTCGACACGATCGTCGGCAAGGCGCTGAAGAACGATCCCGCCGAACGTTACGCCTCCGTCGCGGAGTTCGCCGACGACCTGCGCCGCTTCGTCGAGCACCAGCCGATCGCCGCGCGTCCCGACACCGTTCGCTACCGCATGGGCAAGTTCGTCCGCAGGCACCGCCGCAGCGTCGCGGTCGCCGCCGCGGCCGTCCTGACGATCGTGGGACTGGTGGCGTTCTACGGCAGCCGGCTTGCCGCGGAGCGCGACCGCGCGCGGCTGCAGGCCGAGAAGGCCTCGCGCGTGAGCGAGTTGCTCACGAGCCTGCTGCGCGGCGCGGATCCCTATCGCACGCCCGACGCGAAGGAGCCGACGGTGCAGAACCTGCTCGAGGTTGGCGCCGAGCGTGTCGCGGCGGAGCTGCGGGATCAGCCTGAGGTACAGGCACAGATGTTCACGGTGATCGGCCGCACCTACGACCGGATGGGGCTGAACGCCAAGGCGCTTCCGCTGCTCGAGCGCGCGCTGGCGATCGGCCGCAGCGCGCTCGGGCCGGAGCACGTGCAGGTGGCGGCGAGCCTCAACGATCTGGGCGTGCTCAATCGCGAGCTCGGCGACGTGGCCGAGGCCGAGACGCTGCTGCGTGAAAGCCTGGCGATGCGCCGGCGGCTGCTCGGCGCGAACGACAACGACATCGCGATTACGCTCGTCGAACTGGCGCGCCTGCTGAACGATCGCGGACGATCGGCCGAGGCCGAGCC
>JBOGIX010000297.1:0-3852 GCA_050744685.1 Vicinamibacterales bacterium
CGCCGGCTCCGGCGGTGGGTGCGGCGCCGGCCGCCGCGCCGCAAGGCCGCGGACGCGGCAACGCAGCGCCGCAGTTCGCGTCGCCGGAAGTGTCGACCGATCGCCGGATCACGTTCCGGATCTTTGCGCCGAGCGCGCAGGCGATTCGCCTGGCGGCCGGAGACATTCCGGGGGTGGGCCAGACAACGCAGCTGGCGAAGGCTGATAACGGTGTGTGGGAAGTGACCGTCGGCCCGGTCGAGCCGGGCGCCTATCGTTACAACTTCAACGTCGATGGCGTGGCGACGATCGATCCTCGCAGCCCGTTCATCAGCGAATCCAATAACAACGTGTGGAGCGTCGTCGCCGTGCCGGGGTCTGAGACCATGGACGTGCGCAACGTTCCCCATGGGCACGTCTCGGTGGTGACCTACTACTCGACCGCGCTCTCCACGTTCCGCCGGATGCACGTCTACACGCCGCCCGGCTACGAAAGCGGCAATGCCAGGTACCCGGTGTTCTATCTGCTGCACGGAGCCGGCGACAGTGACGATGCGTGGACGTCGGTCGGGCGCGCGAACTTCATCCTCGACAACCTGATCGCGGCGAAGAAAGCGAAGCCGATGGTCGTCGTTATGCCGGCGGGCCATACGCGCCGCGGCGTCACGGGCGTGGGCGGGCGGACGGGTACCGATGAGTTCGTGCGCGACTTCAACGCCGACGTCATGCCGTATGTCGAAAAGCACTTCCGCGTGCTGACGGATCGCGCGAACACCGCGATCGCCGGTTTGTCGATGGGCGGTAATCATGCCCTGCAGGTGGCGATTCCACGGCTGGACCAGTTCGCTTACATCGGCGTCTACAGTTCGGGACTGCTCGGCGGATTCCCGGCGCTCGGTCGCGGCCGCGGGCCCGCGCCGGCAACGGCTCCAGGATCCGGAGCGACCCCGGTCGCGGCCTCCAGCGCACCCGTCGCAAGCGCTCCGGCGCCGCCGGCCGCCGAGGAGTGGGCAGCGGCAAATGCGAAGTCGCTGGACAACCCCTCGCTGAAGAAGGGTCTGAAGCTGTTCTGGTTCGGCACCGGCAAGGACGACTTCCTGCTCACGACCACGCAGGCGACCGTGGAGATGTTCAAGAAGCACGGATTCACGCCCGTCTTCAAGGAGACGCCGGGCGGCCATACCTGGCTGGTCTGGCGCGCCTACCTGACCGAGTTCGCGCCGCAACTGTTCCAATGACGATGGAGTACGGCATCCAGCCGCCGGCGTATCGCCTGCCGGACGAGACGAGGCTGGGTGCCGTGCACCTGCAGGTCAGCGATCTCAATCGCTCGCTCGATTTCTACCAGCAGACGATGGGACTGCGGGTGGCGAGCCGCGACGGAAGTCGAGCCTCGCTTGCGCCGCAGGGCGATGGCGACGCGCTGGTCTGGCTGACCGCGCGGCACGGCGTGCGACCGGTGCCGCGGCAGGGCCTCCTCGGCCTGTATCACTTCGCGATTCTGCTTCCGGATCGGCCTGCCCTCGGCCGGTTCCTCCAGCATCTCAGCGAGATCGGGGCCTATACGGGGACCGCCGACCACTTCGTCAGCGAGTCGGTGTACTTGACGGATCCCGACGGCCTCGGCATCGAGGTCTACGCGGACCGTCCGCGCACTGCCTGGCGACATCACCAGCGGCAGCTGTACATGACGACCGATCGGCTCGATGTGAGGGCAGTGGTCGCGTCCGCCGGCGGCGTCTCGTGGGACGGCATGCCGGCGGGCACGGTCATGGGACACGTGCACCTGCACGTGGGCGATCTGGATCGCGCCGCGGCGTTCTATCACGCAGCGCTCGGCTTCGACAAGGTGGTGTGGGAGTACCCGGGCGCGCTCTTCCTGTCAGCGGGCGGCTACCATCATCATCTCGGCACGAACACGTGGTCCTCCGGCCCGCCGGCATCGGAAGAAGATGCGCGGCTGCTCACCTGGGAGATCGTCGTGCCTTCCACGCCCGATGCAGCCGCCGCAGCCGCCAGCCTCAATGGCGCGGGCTACCGCGCATCCGAGACGGACCAAGGATGGATCGCTAACGATCCATGGGGCACGACGCTTCAATTGCGGGGCGCCTGATCACGCTGCGCTCGCAGGATGTCGCTCGCGTTCTCGAGAGCGCGATCGCCAACTCCCAATCTCCAGGTTCCACTCCTGATGCGCGTGGCTCGAGAGCGTGCAGTGAAAGTCAGTGCGTGAAGCTCGCTGCCGCGCCGTTCACCCAGCTGGCTCGACGCTCGCGCCTTGGAAGTTGGAGGTTGGGAGTTGAGAGCTGGAACCCCTGAAGAGACGTCACCGTGCCGAACCAAAGCAGGAAGGATCGTAAGCGCCAGCCGAGTCGCGCGGGCACGCCGCGTAGCCCGCGGCGCCCGCGTCGGCGGTGTTGTTGAAGAAGACCCGGTTGTTGACGTGCACGCGGGCGTAGTCCGGCGGCTCGACGAACCTGCGCGTCGAGTAGTCGCCGACAGGGCGGAAGGGCGCATCGCGATCGATCCGGAGGCGATACTCGAAAGGAAGCTCCCGCAACGGCGCGGCGGGATCCCAGATGCCGCGGCCGGCGGACTGTGCTTCGATCTGCGCCGCGCGGTATTCGTCCAAGCGGCTGATGTTCGGCCATATCACGTACAACACTGCCTGCCCGCGGCGGAGCTGCTCGGCGTTCAGGTTCACGCCTTCGCGCGTGATGGCATGACCGAGCACGCGATCGAACGCGTCGAGCCTCGTGCGATCCGTCTCGATCGTGATCGCCGTGCCCGCCGGCGCCGCCTGCTGCAGCGTGCCGCGCGCGGCATCGCCCCATGGCGCCTGGGCGATCTCCGGCGAGTCGATGTTCAGCATTCTCAGTGCCGACGAGCCGTCCAGTGATGGTGCGATGCGCAGCGTGTCGCCGTCGGTGACGGACGTCACGGAATACACCTGCGCATGCGGCGTGGGTTGAGGAGAGGGCGCCGGGCCCGCCGGACCGTTCGATCCGCATCCGGCGAGCGACAGCAACGCTGCCGCGAGAACACAGCGCACGAGCGGCACGGCGCCCACGATCGGGCGCGGAGCAAACCTGATCCCGCGGGCATGACCGCCGCCAGCCGGCGCCCCAGAACTGTCACTCACAGCGTGGAATGTAATGCGTTCCGTTTCCGCAGGCCAGCAGGCCGCGGCCCCTGGCCCGCAGGCGACGGGAACGTCTTTTGCCCGACGGTCGCGGCATGACCAAGCCGCGCGCCGGCATTCGTGCGCTCCTGTGCCTGACCATGATGTTTGCGGCGGCGCCCGCGCTGGCCGCGGGACAGCGGCCCGACCTGCCCGCACCCGACGCGTGGGCCGCGCTCGAGAAGGGGGATGCCGCCCGCGCCGCCGGCCTCTTTCGTGAAGCGCTCGAGCGAAGCCCCCAGAACGCGGTGCTGCACTTCGGCGCGGGTTGGGCGGCGTCGGCGCTCGGCAGGCACGATGCCGCGATCTCGGCGTTGAAGAAGGCGCTCGAATACGATCCCGCCTTCGGGCAGGCGGCAGCGCTCCTCGCGCAAGTCGCCTATGCGAACAGTGATCTCGATCTTGCGATTCGATCGCTCGAGAAGGCATCGACGCTCATGCCGGGTGATCCGCGAATCCGCCAGCTGCTCGATCAATGGCGCAAGGAGGCGGCGCTGCACGCCAGCTTCGACGAGCGGCCGAGCGTACGGTTTCGCATCATGTACGAAGGGGCGGCGCAGAAGGCCATCGGCGCGCGCGTCGAGCAGGTGCTGGAGTCGGCTTACTGGACCATCGGAAAGCTGCTCAACAGCTATCCCAGCGAGACCCTCACCGTGGTCCTGTATACCGAGCGGCAGTTCCAGGACGTGACC
>JBOGIX010000298.1:0-7890 GCA_050744685.1 Vicinamibacterales bacterium
GTCTGAGGCTGTCGAGATAGGCAGACGTCGGTTCCATGTGAGACAGCTTCAGCCCTCCGCTGCGAGAAATCGATCGGTGAAGCTCGCTCCGGCGCTCAGCCGTCTGCCGCCGCCGGGCGCCGGAGCCACGAGCTACGTACTCGCCGCCTGATTCCAGAACCCGCCGCGTCGCTCGCGTTCTTCGATCAGACGGCGGCAATGCCACCCTCGCGGGGCGCAGCCGCGTGGCCGCCGGAAGCCTCGCCTAGCCTAGACGCTGAACGAGGAGCCGCAGCCGCAGGTGGACTTCGCGTTCGGGTTCTTGATGGTGAAACCGCCGCCGGTGATGTTGTCGACGAAGTCGACCTCGGCACCCTGCAGATAACGCGCGCTGATGGGATCCACCAGCAGGCGGACGCCGTTCGACATCACTACCGCATCGGTCGTGGTGTCACCTTCGCCCTCGTCAATCATCAACCCGTACTGGAACCCGGAGCAGCCGCCACCCTGGACGAACACACGCAGCCCCGCATCGGTCTTGTTCTCTTCCACGAGCAGCTCGTTGATTTTCGAGGCCGCAGTGGGTGTCACGTTGATCATCAGCTAATCTCCTGAACTCCCAAGCACTTACAGGATTATACCGGCTGCGTGCGGCGGGTTCAACCGTCCGGAGAGAGCACCGTAATCCGCCGGTCGCTCTAACCCGTGGCTTTCCTGTTAATTAGACGCATCGCACCAGTCAGCCGTCCCCAATGCCGGTTGTCACGGCCACCGCGTCGTGCAGGGAATCCGTTGTTTCCGGACGGCCAGCTCGGCCGTTCGGGCTGGCGTTGAACGTGGCCAACCCCCAACGAGAGGTTCCTCCTCTCCCTTCAACTTTCACCTGAACTTCGCGCGCGCCAGCGAATTCCGCCGGGAACTCAGGCCTGCTCACGATCAACCGACCGCTCTGAGCGGGAGCGCCAGTGTCGGGAGCCGCACCCCGATCCACAATGTCATCCGATATGACCTACGAACCCGCCGCGCAGCTCGCCAGTCGGATGCTTCAGGATCGCCTCGTCACGCGCATCTGGGCGCGCGACGTGACCGCATGGAACGCCGCCGCTGAATCCGACGCCGCGCGATCGATCTCCACTCGTCTCGGCTGGCTCGACGTGGGGAAGACCATGCCGCCGCACCTCGAACGCGTCGCACGCCTTGGTGAAGAGGCGCGCGCCGAGCGGATCGAGGCGGTCTACCTGCTCGGCATGGGCGGCAGCAGCCTGTGTGCGGAGGTGCTGCGATCGGTCTACGGTGAAGCCGCCGGATCGCCGGCGCTGCACGTGCTCGACACCACCGACGAGCGGACGATCACCAGCGCCGCGGCGCGGATGGATCCCGGGCGGACGTGGATTCTCGTGGCGAGCAAGAGCGGCGGCACCGTCGAAGTGGCGACGATGGAGCGCTTCTTCTGGGCGAGGGTGACCGACGCGCTTGGCGACAAGGCAGGGCGCCAGTTCATCGCCATCACCGATCCGGGTACGGCGCTCGAAAAGCTTGCGGCAACGCGCGGCTATCGCGAAACGTTCATCAATCCTGCCGACATCGGCGGCCGATTCTCGGCGCTGTCACTCTTCGGGCTCGTGCCGACCGCGCTCATCGGCGCCTCCGCGAAGGACCTGTTGTCGGCGGGGACCGTGATGGGCGAAGGATGCCGGCAGGAGAACCACGCGAACGCCGGCCTCGAGCTCGGCGCGTTCATCGGAGCGGCCACGCTTGCCGGACGCGACAAGCTGACGGTAATCCTGCCCCCGTCGCTCGCCACGCTCGGGTTGTGGATCGAGCAGCTGATCGCGGAGAGCACGGGCAAGCACGGCAACGGCGCGCTGCCGGTCGTGGACGAGCCGCTGGGGCGGCCCGACGAGTACGGCCAGGATCGCGCGTTCGTGGCGATCGCCACCGAGCGGGATGCTCCCGACAAGGACATGCTGGCCGCGCTCGAGGGGGCGGACCATCCGGTGCTTCGCCTCACGACGAGGCTCGACGGCATCGGCGCAGAGTTCTTCCGCTGGGAATTCGCAACAGCTGTGGCCGGCGCCGCACTCGGCATCAATCCGTTCGACGAGCCGAACGTCTCCGAGGCGAAGGAAACGACCAAAGCGTTGCTCGCCGCGTACGAACGGGATCACCGCCTGCGCGAAACCGATCCGCTCGCGCGTGAGGGCGACGTGGCCGTGCACACGCGCGGCTTTTCCGGGGCCACGCCCGCGGACGTGGTCCGCGCCGCGATCAGCGAGCTCAAGCCGGGCGACTACGCCGCGTTCCTGTCGTATCTGCCAGCCGACGCCTCCGTCGAGCGCGCGATCGCCGAAGCGCGCGCCGCCATCCGCAGCCGCACACGCGCCGCCTCCACCTTCGGTGTCGGTCCCCGCTACCTCCACTCCACCGGGCAGTATCACAAGGGCGGCCCGAACACCGCGCTCGCATTCCTGATCACCGGCGACGATGCGACCACGACCGAAATTCCGGAAGCGGCCTATTCGTTCTCGGTGCTGAAGCGTGCCCAGGCGCTCGGGGATTTCCAGACCCTCGAAGCGCACGGCCGGCGCGTGGTCCGTATTCACATCGCCGGGGACGATCCCGCAGCGTCGATAGAGCAGCTGTTTGCGGAGGCGATGAAATAGGTCCGCGTTGTCAGTTGTCAGTTTCCAGTTTCCAGTTTTCCAGTTGATCTTTTCGGTTGCCGGTTTCCAGTTTCCAGTCGTTGGCCTGCAGGCGGTTTCCAGTTACCGGTTGTCGGCAATCGCAACTAACTGCACGATCGGCCGTCGTTGCGAGTTCGTGAGCGCAGCTTGACAAGCACGCGGCATCGCGCATAGATTCCTCTCGTCACACGAGAGGAGTCGGATGGGAAAGACGGACTACCTCCAGGGCGCGCTCGACCTGCTCATCCTGAAGAGCCTGGCGCTCGCACCCAACCACGGGTGGGGCATCCAGCAGCGGATCCGCCAGGTGTCGCGAGAGGCGCTCACAGTCAGCCAGGGCTCGCTCTATCCCGCCCTCCATCGGCTCGAGGCAGCCGGACTTCTTGTCTCCGAGATGGCACCCTCCGAAAACAATCGAAAGGCACGGATGTACCGTCTGACCGTCGCCGGGCGGCGGCGGCTCGACGTAGAGACCGCCGACTGGCGTCAATTCTCGCTCGCGATCCGTAGGCTGCTGGAAAACGCCTGATCCATTCAGGTGCCTGACCTGGAGGAGGCTCCGATGTTTGCGGCGATTCGCACTCGCGTCCGCAGCCTGCTGCAGAGACGGCGGGTGTCGCGCGAGATGGACGACGAGCTGCGGTTCCATCTCGAGATGGAGACAGCCGCGAACGTCGGGCTGGGCATGGCGCCGCACGAGGCTCGGCGCGCCGCGCTTCGCGATCTCGGCGGCATCGATCAAACGAAGGAAGCGATTCGCGACGTCAGAGCGACCTGGATCGAATCGGTCTGGCTCGACATACGACAGGCAGTTCGGGCGCTTCGAGCGCGGCCGGCCGCCGTCGCCACGGCGGCCGTGATGCTGGCGCTCGGCATCGGCCTGACGACCGCGATGTTCACCATTGCCGACGCGCTGCTGCTGCGGCCGGTGCCCTTTCACGCACCGGACGAGCTCGCGCTTGTCTACATGGGAAACGAACACGGCGGACGGCACACCGTATCGCCGACCGTGCTGCGCGTCTGGCGCGAGAGCGGCGCATTCGCGGGCGTCGAAGCCGCGGTGCCGGACACTGCCCTCGTCGAGCTCGATGGCAGGATCGCCACGCGCGGGATCGCGCGCGTCACCCCAGGACTATTCCGGCTGCTCGGCGGCGTGCGGCCAGTGCGCGGACGGCTGTTCGATGCGTCCGATGCGCACGCCGGCACCGACGACCGCGTGCTCGTGTCCGAGGATCTGTGGCGCACGCTGTTTGCCGCCGATCCCGCGCTCGTGGGGCGCCGCATCACTATCGATGGTGAATCGCTGCACGTCATCGGCGTGCTGCCTGCAGATTTTCGTTTTCCCGCCTGGAACACGGTGATCTGGCGCGCAACCGACTTCGAAGCCAGAGCAGCGGCGGCAGGACGCGACGGCTACCCGGTGGCGTATGTCCGGTTTGCCTCGCACATCCCGCGCAGCGATGCCTTGCGGCTGGCGATGGACGACGCGCGCGCCGCCGACAGTTCGAACGCGGAGCTCTGGCCCCGCGTCAACCCGCTCGCGGGCATGGTGCTCGACCCCTACTATCAGCGGGCTGTACCGATGCTCGCCGGCGGTGTCGTGCTCGTCTTCCTCGTTCTGTGCGCCAACGTGTGCAGCCTGCTGCTTGCGCGCCTGAGCGCGCGGCGGAGGGAGTTCAGCATGCGGTCGGCGCTCGGCGCGTCGCGCGGACGTCTCGTGCGTCAAGCGCTTGTCGAGAGCAGCCTGATTGGTGCGCTCGGTGTGCTGGCGGCCATCGGCTTCGCGTGGGCGCTCGTCTCGATGTCGCGCACGTTCCTGCCCGAGGCATTCCTGCTGCGCACACTGAACCCGCTGAACCTCGACCTACGGGCGCTTGCGGTCACGTCCATCGCGGGCGGGGTTGCGACACTCGCGGCGGGGCTGTTGCCCGCATGGATCGCGACGCGCGTCGACGTCACCGATTCGCTGCGTGTCACGGATCGCGCCGGCACCGAGGCACGCGGCGCTCGCGTCCTGACCCGTTCGCTGCTGGTCGCCGAGATCGCCCTTGCCTGCCCGCTGCTCGTGGGCACGGCGCTCCTCGTTCGCTCGTTCGTGAAAATGACCGGCGCCGAGCGCGGCCTGAACGTCGAGGGGGTAATGACGGCGACGATGTCGTTGCGAACGATCGACTTTCCCGACCGCGCCTCGAGGCGGGAAACCGCGCGCGTAATCGACGAACACGTGCGGCAGCTTCCTGGCGTGCAACAGGTCGCCTGGTCGTACGGGCTTCCGCCGGATGGCGGCGCCATTTCCTTCGGCAACTGGCGCGCCGACGTCCCTGGCTCACCCGCTCTCGACCTGGTCGTCGAACGCTATAACGTCGGCCCCGAGTTCTTTGCGCTCTACGGCATTCCGCTGTTGCGCGGCCGCCCGTTCCAGGCTTCGGATCTGAAGAGAGAGGTGCTGATCGGTCAACGGCTCGGCAGCGCGCTCTGGCCAGGGATGGACCCGGTTGGCCGCAGCTTCCGGTTCGAGGACGGACAACCCTTCACCGTCATCGGCCTGGTACGGGAAATTCATTACCCGTCGCTGGACAAAACCCGCGACCGGCCTGAGTTCTACGAAGTATTCGGCGGCGTTGGTGACTACGCGATGATGAGCGTCCGCTGCGATCGCGCCTGCCCGGACGAAGCGATGGTGCGGAAGCAGATCGTCGCAGCACATGGCGGCGTGCGCATCGTGGAAGTGCGGCCGCTCGAAGACATCTATTTCGAGCAGCTGGCGCGCCCGCGAGCCGCGGCGGCGCTCGGCCTGGTGTTCGCGGGCATCGCGCTGCTCGCTTCGGCAGGCGGCCTGTTCAGCGTGCTCAGCTACGCCGTCGGCCGCCGGCGCAGGGAGTTCGGAATCCGCACCGCCATCGGCGCGTCTCCGTCGGCAATCGGCAGACTCGTGCTGCGCGACGGGCTCTCGGTGGCGCTTGCAGGCTTGCTGGTCGGGTGTGTCGCTGCCTGGTCTGCAGGGCGGGCGCTCGCATCGTTGCAATACGGCGTCACCGTGAGTGATCCGGTCAGCTGGGCGTTCGTCCTCGCCCTGCTCGGCGCCACAACGGCGCTTGCAACGTGGCAGCCGGCGCGCGAGGCAATGCGCGTGGATCCAGTGCGGTTGCTGCGAGAAGAGTAGTCGCCAGTTTCCAGTTTCCAGTTGCCAGTCATTGTTCTGGTTACCAGTTGACTGGTAACCATCAAGGACCGACTGGAAACCGGCAACTGGAAACTGGCGACTACGTCAACGTAGCCAACACCTTCCCCGACTCCACTTCGACCTCCTTGTGCAGGCTGTTGCCGTGGGCGTCCATGGTGACGATCGCCGGGAAGTCGCGGACCTGGAGGTGCCACATCGCTTCCGGGGTGCCGAACTCGGTCAGCGACACGCCGTCGACGCGCTCGATGCAGCGTGCGTAGAACTGCGCGGCCCCGCCGATCGCGTTCAGATAGACGGCGCCGGCTTCGGCGAGGCCCGCTGACGTTCGTGCCCCCATCCCGCCCTTGCCGATGACGACGCGCACACCATAGCGTTTGAGGATCTCGGCCTGATACGGCTCCTCTCGAATGCTCGTCGTCGGGCCGGCCGCCGTGATCCGCCAGCCGTCGCCTTCTTTCGCGACCACCGGACCGCAGTGATAGAGGACGGCGCCGCGCAGATCGACGGGAGGCTCGTGCTTCATCAAATGCGCGTGCACCGCGTCGCGCCCGGTGAACATGCGGCCCGAGATCAGGACGACGTCCCCGACTTTGAGCTGGCGCACCTGCTCCTCACTGATCGGCGCCTGAAGCGCGATCTCACGTCCGGTGCGCGCAAAGCCGCCGCCAACCGCATCCGCGGTCAGCATCGGTTCGGAAGGCGCATTCTCGCGGTACATCCAGGAGGTGATCGCGCCGGTGGACGCATCGACGTGCACGCCGAGGCGGCGGAACGCCCAGCAGTCGTACGCGATCGACACAAAGAAGCTGGCGGGCAGCCGGTTGAGCGCGGCGATCTTGCAGCCGATGAGCGTCGTGTTGCCGCTGAACCCCATCGGGCCGACGGTCAGCTTGTTGGCTTCGTCCATCACCGCGTTCTCGAGTACGGCGAGCCGGCTGTCGGGATTCGTGTCGTCGAGCGTGCGGAACAGCTGCTCCTTGGCGTGCAGGTAGCCGGACGTGCGGTCGCCGCCGACGCATACGCCCACGGCGCCGGGGCCGCAGCCCTTGCCTTGCGCCTTCCACACCGCGTGCAGGATGCACTTGCGCACGCCGTCGAGCGTGCGATCCGCGCGGCCGAGGTGATTGAGCTCGGCGGGCAACGAGTACTGGGCGTTGGTATTCTCGCAGCCGCCGCCCTTGTGGATCAGCCGGACTTCGATGTGCGGCTCCTCCCACTGTTCGAAGTGCACGATCGGCGTTCCGGGCCCGAGGTTGTTGCCGGAGTTCTCGCCCGTAATCGAGTCCACCGAGTTGGGCCGCAGCTTGCCGCGGCGCGTTGCTTCCGCCACCGCCTCGCGGATCTGCCGCTTCATCCAGATCTGATTGACGCCGACCGGCACCTTGACCTCGAAGGTCGGCATGCCGGTGTCCTGGCAGATGGGCCCGTCGCACGATGTCGCCTGGTCGATGTTCTGGGCGATGATCGTCAGCGCCTGGCCGGCACGCGATGTCGCGTCCTCCTGACCCATCGCCCCCCGCATCGCCGCCCGGACATCAGGAGGCAGGTCGGTTGAAGTTCGCGTGATGAGCTCGAGCATGCTCTCGAAAAAGGCGGGCAGCATGCACAAAAGTATAATTTAGCTGGGCGGCCCGGCGGACTGTGCGGGCCTCTTCGTTCGCTGTCCGCGGTTCGCTGGCCGCTGTCCGCGGGTCGGGTTTGCGGGCAGGGGCCTTGCCCGCCGGAGCACTCGTCAGCCATGTGCGGAGGTGGATCGGGGGCTGGGGTCCAAGGGGCTTGCGTCGCGTTCGGCGTTTCGCACTTGACCGGCAACCCGTACCGCGAACAGCGAACAGCGAGCAGCGGACGAACGAAGGCAACTATCTCTATGAAGTACCGCGTCGAAAAGGATCCGCTCGGCGAGGTGCGCGTGCCGGGCAGCGCCTACTACGGCGGGCAGACGCAGCGCGCCGTCGAGAACTTTCCCATCAGCGGTTTGACCGCCCCGCCCGAGCTCGTCACGGCAACGGTCCTCGTGAAAAAGGCGGCAGCGGAGGCGAATGC
>JBOGIX010000299.1:0-3116 GCA_050744685.1 Vicinamibacterales bacterium
CGGCAATGTTTTCTGTCAGTTCGAGCGACGAGATCGGACAACCGGACTGCACGAGCGATCGCACCGTGCGTTCGGCCGCCGCTATCGCCGCATCGCCGAGCTGACGTGTTGCGCCGGCGTCACAGAGCTCGTGCGTTCCCTCGCGATAGAAGCCGATTCGCGCACCGCTCACGTGCAGCCGCGCGCGCATGCGATACGCATGGCCCGGAGATGGCTCGACCGCGACCGGCGCCGCGACCGGAACGCGGCCGATGCGGCCGAAGGCGTCCTCGATCACCTCGCCTTTGAGACGCACCTGGCGTGGATATGTGACGTGCGCGTAGAGGCAGCCGCCGCAACGCAGATCGACCGGACCGTCAGCCGTGGTCGCCCGGTCGGGCGAAGGGTCGAGGACCTCGAGCGTCGCCGCAAAGGCCAGCTGGCGCTCGACGCGCTCGATGCGGGCCCGGACGCGTTCTCCGGGAATCGCCCCATACACCAGCGTGATCTGGCCGTGATGCCGCGCGATCATGCGGCCGCCGGCGGCGGGCTTTTCGATCGTCAGCTCGATCTGCTCGCCGGGCCGCAGGCTCATACGGCGGCGTCGTAAGCGAGCGTCGGGAGGCCGGAAGCCTCGCGGACGAGGCGTACGAACGCCGCCTCGGTCGCCCGGGCCCTGGCCTCTGCCGGCATGCGCGCACCGAACGGGGCGAGCTCTTCGCTGGCTTCTTTCCTCAAGGCGTCGATGCGTTCCGCCAGGTGGGCCCTGGCGGCCTGGACCAGACCGCCGTCGATCTCGGCGAGCCTGACGACGATCCGCCCGCGCGCCTCGCCGCGCGCCCGCGGCGCGGCCGAGACCAGCTGCTCGAGCTCGCGAATGGCGTCGTCGATACGATCACGAAAGGCGATCGCCGTGGCGCTGTCCGCGAGACGATCACGCACGTGCGCCAGGCGCGCGATCGCGCGCTCGAGGTGCGCCGACAGCGCGGGCTTGCGCGGCGGCGTGTGAACGCCTTCGCCGCCCTCGCCTCCGGCTGTCGTGACGCCGATCGCGCGGCGCCAATCGTCGAACGCATCGAGCACGTCGGCTTCGCAGAACTCGATCCGGACTGGCCTGCGCCGCGGTCCCTTCGCGTCATGACGTTCGCAGCAGCGGTCGATGCCTCGAAACGTCACCTTCAGGGGCACGCCGCTCGACGCCCAGCCGCGCACCAGCTCGAATGCCGGGCCCACGACTCGCACCAGGTGTCCGCGGTTCCGCTGGCACAGATAAGCTTCGACCTCGCGCACGTATTCCGCCGGATCGTTCACGAGCGCTGGTTCCTCCGCCAGATCAGCCGCAGCCCTTCGAGCGTCAGGTTCGGCTCGACGTGCTGAATGGATCGCGTCTCGGACGACAGTACGTCTGCCAGGCCGCCGGTGGCGATGACGACAGCGCGTTCCCCGTCCGCCAGCTCGCCCCGGATTCGGCGCACCAGCCCGTCGACCATTTCCACGTAGCCGAAGTAGAGGCCTGCCTGCATCGCATTGACCGTGGTCTGGCCGATCGCCGACTCCGGTTTTCGCACCTCCACACGCGGCAGCCGCGCCGCGCGCTGGAACAGCGCTTCTGCCGAAATGCCGATGCCGGGGCAGATGATCCCGCCGATATATGCGCCGTCTGCCGAAATCACGTCGAGCGTCGTCGCGGTGCCGAAGTCGACGACGATGATTGGCCCCTGCTGGCCGTACTTCTCCCGCGCGGCGACGGCGTTCACGATCCGGTCCGCGCCGACGTCTCCGGGAGGGTAATACGCGATCGGAATCCCCGCGTTCGCCGCGTCGACGAGCAAGGCCCGCTGCCCGAAGTAACGCTCGCACATCTCTTCCAGCGGCCGCGTCAGCGGCGGCACGACCGAGGCGATGATGATGCCGTGGAGCGCGGAGACGTCGACCTTCGTCTGCTCGAACAGCCGCGTGGCGTAGATGCCGAGCTCGTCGGCCGTGCGCTCGCGCAGCGCCGCGAGCCGCCAGTTGTGCACCAGCGCCCCGTCCTTGAACACGCCGATGGTGACGTTCGTGTTGCCGACGTCGATGGCTAGGAGCATTCAGCCTTCACCTCACGCGGAGCGCGCGCTACGGCGGGCAAGGCCCCGACCCACCTTCGCGCTGAGCAGCGGTCGCTACGGCGGGCAAGGCCCCGGGTCCCGAGTCCCGTCAGTTCCAAGTGATATCCCCGGCAATAATCCGTTCGGTGCGCTGGTCGACCTTCACCAGCAGCGCGCCGTCCTCGTCGATGCCGGCAGTAGTGCCCGTGCGCGGGTGGCCGTCCGTCGTCCACGCGATGCGCGTGCCAATCGCCGACGGCGCGCGCTCGCGCCAGCGGTTCAGGATCGTGCGGCGCTCTCCCGCCGCGAGCGCCGTCAGATGTTCGTTGAAGGCGCACAAGGTCTCGGCCAGCACGCCCGCTCGCTCGACCGGACGCCCGAGCTCGGCTTCGAGCGACGTGGCGCGCCCGGCGATCGCCGCGGGATACGCGGCCGGCTTCAGGTTGATGCCGAACCCGATCACGACGTGCTGCACCCCACCAGAGCCCGTCGCGCCCTCGGCGAGAATGCCGGCAACCTTCCGCCGGCGCCCCGGCGTCGCCGTATCGCTGACCACGATGTCGTTGGGCCACTTGATCGACACGGGAAGTCCCGTGGCGTTCCGGATGCCGTCGGTGACGGCCACGCCCGCCGCAAGCGTCACCATCGAGCCCGCGCGCGCGTTCCGGCACACGATCGACACGTAGAGGCCCGCGCCGGCCGGCGAGAACCACTCCCGGCCCAGGCGGCCTCGCCCTGACGTCTGCGCCAGGGCCACGACCGTCGTACCCTCGGTGGCGCCGCGGTCGGCCATCGCCAGCGCGACATCGTTGGTCGATGCCGTTTCGTGAAAGAAGAACGTGGGCCGGCCGAAATGCCCGCGGCGATGCTCGGTGCGGTCGAGCGCCAGCTGCAGGTCGCCGGGCAGCGTGTCAGGCATCCGGCTCCAGCTCGAAGCTGAGATCCGCCGCGGGCGCGGAGTGCGTCAATGCGCCGACCGAGACATAGTCGGCCCCGGTCGCCGCCAGCTCTGCGATCCGCTCGAGCGTAATCCCTCCCGAGATCTCGACC
>JBOGIX010000300.1:0-3015 GCA_050744685.1 Vicinamibacterales bacterium
GGTATACGAAGGGGCTCGACAACGGCTCGCACCTTCGCGTCAGGATCAACGCGGCGGAATCAATCCCGCAGCTGCGCGATCTGATTCACGAATTCTTCCTGGAGCTCGACGCGGAACCGGCGGCGCCGGCCGTGGTCTAGACTTCCGAGCCCCCGACCCACTTTCGCACATGGTCTGCGCGTGCGACGGCGGGCAGGGCCCGCGCCCGCGATCGTTCAGCGCGCGTTCTTGAGATTATTGGCGACCACTGCTGCGGTCACGCCGTTCACCACGGCCATCAGGATGACCGCCCCCTTGCGGTTCTTCTTCCAGGCGCGCTCGGTGAAGTAGATCGAGCCTGCCGTGGACAGTGCTTTCACCGCCATCATCGCGCCAGTGTTCCCCGCCGGGCGCCGCATGAGGGGATTCAGCTCGATTGCGCCTGCGTTCAGCGCGCGGCGCGTCGAGTAGATGTCGAGCACCTGCATCGCGCCGAGCGTCGCGTACAGCGCGGGCAGGGCACCCGGCCGGCGCGCGCGGCCGGTCATCCACGGCGCGGTCTTCAGCGCGTTGCCGAACGGCATCGACGCGGACGGGAACTGAGCCGACGGATGCGCCAGGGCGACGGCGCCGACCGCTTCCGCAAGCGGCGTCGGAGCAACGGTTGCCGGGGCGGTCGAATCGGCCGGACCAGCAGACAGCGCCAGCGTCAGCATGAGCGTCGAAGCGGTTGAGAACATCGTCTGGAGCCTCTGAAAGGGCGTGCGATCGGTGCGCGCAGCTTCCCTCCCGTGCTTAGGGTATGCCAGCCCGACAGCAGGATTCCTTCGAGATTTTCGTGTGGGCGTGTGCGGTGCGGTGCGGCCGGCACCGAGAGCGCGCACGCTGCGCACACGCTTTATTGCTGCCGATTGATCTCATCGATGCCCCGGACTTCGTAGTCGTAGGCGAGCGAGGCGTCCGCCGCGGAGGTGAACGCCTCGCCGAGGCGGACATGATCCGGATGGGTGAGATACGCGCGCAGGCCGTCGAGATCGTCGAAATCGAGCACGAGCGCATACTCGAAGCTTTCGCGCATCGCCTGCTCATAGCCGGGAAGGCCATGACGTACGCGGCGTCCAATGCGGCACGATCGCACGCTCGGGCATCGCCCGACGACGGTCGAGACCGCCTGGAGGATCTCCTGCTGCTCGCCGGCAGTGAGCGAGGCCCTGGGACGAAACAGCACGATATGGCTGATCATCGCGACTGGCCGCCGCCGCGCCCGCCGCCGCGGCCCGGCCCCCCGGGCTTACGACCACCGGATGGTTTTCGGGGCCGGAACGGACGACGATCGCCGCTGCTCCGATTCGGCTGATCCGGTCGGAAGCCGCCGCGCGCATCGGGCGCCCCGGGAGGACGCTTTCCGCGAGGGCGAGGCTCACGCACGACGGGCCGGTTGGCAGCACCGCCGGGCCTGTTTCCTGCGCCGCTTTCTGGCGTGCGGTTGCCTCCGCCACCGGCGGGAGGCCGCGGACCTCGCGGCCTGTCCGGCCTTGCGCGATCGCCGGCAGGTCCACGCGATTGCCAACCCTGCGGCGGGCGCGATGTGCGATCCGATTTCGGCGGGCGGGACTTCCAATCCGGACGCGAGGGCCGCGCGCTGCCGGCTCCGCCCGTGTCGCGATCGTCTCGCGGGCGCCACGCGTCCCGCGAAGGTTCGCGCTCACCGCGCACGAACGGCGGACGGGCCGGCCGGTCCTGCCGTGCGACTTGATCCGGCGGGTCGCGCCGATCACGATCGAATGGCTCGCTGCGTTCCCTGCGTAGTTTCGCGGCAAAGCGCCGGCGCTTCTCGTCGCGCGGGATGTCGAACCGCGCGCGGGGGTCACGATGCTCGCCACCCGGACGCCAGTCCCGCTGCCGGCGCTCGCCGGGCCCGCGCCGCTCGGCGGCCCGCGCTTCTTCGGGTGACGACCACAGCTTGCCGCGCGCGAACCACATCATCACCGCATCGGGATGCTTTCCCTGGATTTGCTTGAACGTCGGCAGCAGCTCCTCGCGCTGTTGCGTTCGAAAGGCGGTGGGTTTTCCCTCGACGATGATCGTCCAGTAGGCGAAGCGCGGCGGCATCGGTCAGTCCCTCATCTCGTTTTCGTCCGGCTCGCTGTCGGCATGTCTGCTGCCGGCGTCGAGGCGCTTGAGCTTCTCGATGAGCGTCGTGCGTTTGAGCTTCAGCAGGCGCGCGGCCTGGCGCTTGTTGCCGCGGGTGCGCTCGAGCGAACGTTTGATCAGCGCCAGCTCGATGCCCTCGATGTAACGCTCGAAGTCAATGCCGTCTTCCGGCAGCCACGCCTCGGCGCCTTCTGCGGACCCCGACTCCCGCTGAATCTCCGGCGGCAGATCCTGCACGTCGATGTGCGATCGCCCCTGGCTGAAGGCGAGCGCGCGCTCGACGGTGTTCTCGAGCTGCCGGACGGTGCCCGGCCAGCGATACGCCATCAGGCGCCGCATCGCGTCCTGCGAGACAGTCATCGCGCCGCGGCCGGATTCCGGCGCGAGGCGCTGCAGGAAATGCTGCACGAGCAGCGGGATGTCTTCGCGCCGTTCGCGAAGCGGCGGGAGCTGCACGGGCAGCACGTTCAGGCGATAGTACAAGTCTTCACGGAAGGTGCCGTCCGCGACCATCCGGGCGAGATCCGAGTGCGTCGCCGCAATCACGCGGACGTCGATCTTGATGGTGTGCGAGTCGCCGACACGCTCGAATTCGCGCTCCTGGAGCACGCGGAGCAGCTTGGCCTGCAGCGCCGGGCTCATCGTGCCGACTTCGTCCAGGAAGAGCGTGCCCTTGTGCGCCTGCTCGACGCGGCCCTGCCTCGTGCCGACGGCCCCGGTGAACGCGCCGCGCGTGTGGCCGAACAGCTCCGCTTCGAGCAGCGTCTCCGGGATGGCGCTGCAGTTGAGCGCGACGAAGCGGTTGGTCCGTCGCGCGCTGTTGTGATGGATGGCGCGCGCCGCCAGTTCCTTCCCCGTTCCGGTCTCGCCGGTGATCAACAC
>JBOGIX010000301.1:0-3579 GCA_050744685.1 Vicinamibacterales bacterium
CAGCACGAACTTGGAGGCGTTGAGCACCTTGATGGCCAGACGGCGCCCGACCTTCATCTGCCCTTCGTCGACGGCCGTGTCGACGCCCGGCCGCCCACTGGCCGCCCAGTAGCGCACGGCGTCGGAGCCGTACTGCTCCAGCAGGCCCATCGGCGTGACCACGTTGCCCTTCGACTTCGACATCTTCTTGCGATCGGGGTCGAGCACCCAGCCGGAGATCGCGGCGTTCCGCCACGGCAGGGAACCGTGCTCGAGCTCGGCGCGCAGCATGGTCGAAAACAGCCACGTCCGAATGATGTCGTGCGCCTGCGGGCGGACGTCCATCGGGAACACACGCGAGAACAGGTCGGGGTCCTCCTCCCACCCTCCGGCGATCTGCGGCGTCAGCGACGAAGTCGCCCAGGTGTCCATGATGTCGGGATCGCCGGTGAACCCGCCGGGCTGGTTGCGCTGTGAGGCCTCGAACCCGTCGGGCACGTCGGTCGACGGATCCATCGGCAGGCGATCCTCGCCGGGGAGCAGCGGTGCGTCGTAGTCCACCGAGCCGTCCTCGCGCACGCGGTACCAGAGGGGAAACGGCACGCCGAAAAACCGCTGGCGGCTGATGCACCAGTCGCCGTTGAGGCCGTTGATCCAGTTCTCGAGCCGCGCCTGCATGTACGCCGGATGCCAATTCAGCTCGCGGCCGCGCTGCAGCAGGCGCTCGCGGCAATCCATGGTCCGCATGAACCACTGCCGGCTGGTGACGATTTCGAGCGGGCGGTCGCCTTTCTCGTAGAACTTCACCGCGTGGGTGATCGGCCGCGGGTCGGCCGTGAGATCGCCGCTCTCGCGCAGCAGGTCGACGATCTTCGCGCGGGCCTTCGACGCCGACAGGGTTGCGAGCTGATCGTACTGCTCGCGTGCGCGTGCCGGGTCGACCGATTGCCAAACGGAATCGCCCCACGTTACCGGCCGCAGCGTGCCGTTCGGCTGAATGATGGCACGCACCGGCAAAGACAGCTCGCGCCACCACAGGACGTCGGTGAGGTCGCCGAACGTGCAGATCATCGCGATGCCGGACCCTTTCTCCGGATCCGCGAGCGGATGCGGCTTCACCGGCACGCGCACGCCGAAGAGGGGTGTCGTCACCTCGCGTTCGAACAACGGTTTGTAGCGCTCGTCGTCAGGATGGGCCACGAGCGCGACGCAGGCCGGGATCAGTTCGGGGCGGGTGGTCTCGATCTCGACGAAGCCGCCGTCGGCCCTCGCGAAGCGGATGCGATGATACGCGCCGGGCTGTTCACGATCCTCGAGCTCGGCCTGCGCCACGGCCGTACGGAAGTCCACGTCCCAGAGGGTGGGCGCTTCGAGCTGGTACGCCTCGCCGCGTTTCAGGCTTCGCAGGAACGACAGCTGCGACACCCGCTGTGCGCGCTTGTCGATGGTCGCGTAGCTCATCGACCAGTCCACCGAGAGCCCGAGGTACTTCCACAGGTGCTCGAAGACCTTTTCGTCTTCGGCCGTCAGCCGCACGCAGAGCTCGATGAAGTTCGGCCGCGACACCGGCACCGGCTGCTTGCCGGGCTTGTCCGGCGCGACGAACGCGGGATCGTAGGGCAGCGACGGATCGCAGCGCACGCCGAAATAATTCTGCACCCGGCGCTCGGTGGGAAGCCCGTTGTCGTCCCAACCCATCGGATAGAAGACCGAGCGTCCGCGCATGCGCTGGTACCGCGCGATGACGTCGGTGTGCGTGTAGGAAAACACGTGACCGACGTGGAGCGACCCGCTGACGGTTGGAGGCGGCGTGTCAATCGAGAAGACGTCGTCCCGCGGGCGCGATCGATCGAACCGGTGAACGCCGCCCTCTTCCCAGCGGCGCGTCCATTTCTCTTCGAGGCCTTCGAGCGCGGGTTTTTCGGGTACGGAGATGCGGGAGGGCTGATCCTGACCGTCGGGCATCCTTCGATCCTATACCGGCTGATCGGCTTGCCCCACTGCCGCGCCGTCGCCGTCCTGGTCGCGGAGGCGGGCGACCGACCGCATTGCAGCCGGCAGGCGTGTCCGAGAGGGCGTCATCCGCCGGATCGCGACCCGCCCGAGCTTCCGTGGCGCTTGATCCGTTCGATCTCCTCCCGCACCAGGCGCTCGGCGGTGTCGAGCACCAGCTGGCGCATCGATTCCTCGCCCATGCGGGCGATCACGCGCCGCACGACCTCTTCGATCGTCTCCTCCAAGATCGCAATGGGCTGCGGAGCGGCAGCGGCTTGCGGCGGCGCGGCGGCGGACTGCGGCGGCGCCTGCCCCTGCTCGGCGGCGAGCAATGCCGCAAATGCATCGGCGAGATGCTGCTGGCGCGCTGGCGTGGAGCCGACCGTAATGTCGGGATCCCAGCTGGTCAGCGGGTCCCTCGCCGACCGGCCCGCTTCTGGCGTCCCGCGATCGATTTCACCGACCACGGCGGTGATCTCCTCGTGTTCCAGCTTCGCGGGATGCGATGGCGGCGGCGCGCCGATATTGGCGAACGCTGCATCGAGCCGATCGAAATAGTCCTCGAGGGAGGTGCCCATGCTCGCCGGCGGCTCGAGAGGATCGGGCATGGGCTTGACCGCCTGCGGCTCGCGATGCGCCCCTGGTTCGACCGGCGGGAGCACCTCGTTCGGTGGCGACGGCATGCCGGAAGAGGGTGGCGTGGCCGGGTGCGGCGGTTCGCCGCCCGGCGCCTGTGCAGCACCGGACGCGGACGGCTGCGCCCGAACGGAAGAGGGCCCGCGCGCCAGCAGCTCCCTCACCCGATTGATCACGAGCTGCGGCTCGAATGGCTTGACGAGCGTTCCGTCGCACCCGGCGGCCCGGGCGCGGTTCTCGTCGAGCGGCTCGAAGGCCCCGGTGAGCAGCAGCACGTGAATCGACGCCAGCTCCGGGTTCCCCTTGATGAACGCGGCCACCTCGTACCCGTCCCGCTCGGGCATGCCGACGTCGGCCAGTACGATGTCGGGGCGATCCGCCTGCACGCGCTCGATGGCCTGCCGGCCATTCCCGGCGACGAGCACCTCGATGTCTTCGTCGGCGAAGGTGAGCTCGATGACTCGCTGGATCGTGACGCTGTCGTCGGCAAGGAGAAGCTTGTGGCGCATGAATCCTACACGTGCTCGACGCGAGGTCGCACGTTGGCCCCGATGAAATCGATGATGTCCTGCATGGGCGTGCCGGGCAGGAACACACCCTTCACCCCCGCCTCGTGCAGGCGCGGAATGTCCACGTCCGGAATGATCCCGCCAACGACGACGAGCACGTCGTCGAGGCCGCGTTCGCCGAGCAGCGCCATCAGGCGCGGGCAGATGTGCATGTGCGCGCCCGAGAGGATGGACAGGCCGATGGCGTCGGCGTCCTCCTGGAGCGCCGCGGCGACGATCTGCTCCGGCGTCTGCCGCAGGCCGGTGTAGATCACTTCCATGCCGGCATCGCGCAGCGCGCGGGCGATGACCTTGGCGCCGCGGTCGTGGCCGTCCAGGCCGGGCTTGGCGATGACCACGCGGATTTTCTGCATCTTTTACCCGGGGGACTCGTCCCCCGGCCCCCCTTACACCCTCGCTC
>JBOGIX010000302.1:0-3455 GCA_050744685.1 Vicinamibacterales bacterium
CCAGAAAACGGCGGACGTCAGGCCAATCGCCCCGCCGGCCGCGAGCGTCGCACGCGCCCGCCGCGGCCGCGCGATCGCCATCAACACCGTTGCTGCCGCCAGCGGACCGAGGAGGAAGAGCCCGCCAAGGCACGCACCAGTGAACAACTCCAGCGGCCGCAGACCCGTCGCGCGCCGCAGAACCGTCGCGAGCGCGGCGAAGAGAATCACAGCCGCCCCGATGCCGGGGCCCCGGGCGAGCACTGGAAGATCGAACGGCGGCCAAGGAATCGAACGCAGCACGAACACGGCCATCGGGCGGTCAACCGACCCGAGCACGCTGGAGAGCGACGCCGAGAACCATGCACCCCACAGGCCTTGCACGAGCGCCGCGATCGCTGCCGTCTTCGCGCCCAGCCACCACGCGCGTCGTCGCACGTCCTGTTTCTCTTGCACCATGCCGTAGGCGAGCGGCAGGATCGCGAACAGGACTGCGGACTCGTGCACCGTCTGCGAAACGAGCGCGAGGACGAGAAACGTCCATTCGCGGCGTGATCCGTCCAGAGCGCGCCGCATGACGAGGCAACCAGCAAGCAGGCAGAACACCGCGGCGGTGTATGGACGCGCGAAGACAGACGCTGCCGCATGCAGCGGCGACACCGCGAGCAGTACCGCGGCGACGGGAGCGGCGGGCGGCGGGAGCCATGCCTTCGCAACCACCGCTATCAACAGCACGTTGGCCAGGCCGAACATCAGGCTGACAAGCCGGTAGGCCTGGAGGTCGTGTGAGAGCAGCGCCCCTGCAACGTCCGACAACTTCACGTAAAGTGCCCCGCGCAGGTAAACGACCCCCGACGGCAGTCTTGGCACGCCGGCAGAGGACGACGACGAGATGACAAGCGCGGTGACCTCCTCGTCGGCGGAATAGCCAGGGCGGCCGGTCGCCGGCAGGGCGGTGAGCAGCAGCCACAGCGCCGCCCCTCCAATGATGGCCATGGCGAGAAAGGCGCGTGGAGTTCGATGCGTTGTGGACAGCAGCCGTGCCCCAGGAGCCGGGTCCAGCGACCGAGTCGCCGGTTCACCGGTCGACCCCGGCGGCGGAGCGGGGACTTCATGCCGGACGAGCGGCGCGGCGCTGGAGGCATTGACCGAGTCGATCGTGAGTCTTTGAGCCACGTCTGCCGTCAAGTCCGTCCGCGCGTCAGCGCAGCGTCATGAAACAGTGTTCCGATCGGCAAACAGGTAACCCACGTCCGGATCGATCGTGTCGTGCACATGCTCGACGCGGAAGCCCTGAGAGGACAGCAAGCGATGGAGATCCGCCGCTGTGTCTCCGGGCTGCCACTCGTGAAACTCCAGCGCAATGCGGTCCACGCGATCCAGAACGGAGGATGGACAGGCACGGAGCAGTTCGAATTCCGCGCCTTCGCAGTCTATTTTCAGGAAGTCACAGCGATCCACCGCATGCTTCTCGAAGATCTCCCCCAGCGTGACCGCTTCGACGCTGATCGTGTTGTCGCCTGCACTGGCCGCTGGTCCGAGTCGTCGCATCGACGACTGCGTGGTCCGCACGAGATCCACGCGGCCGGGGGTTCCAGCGACGGCACGCTCCTCGACGACCACCCGCCCCTCGACGCCGTTCATCGTGACATTGCGGAGCAGGAGCGCCGCCGCGTCGGGAGCCGGCTCGAAGCACAACACACGCGCGCCCGGCGCCGCGCGCGCGGCCAGTACGGCAAAGGTGCCGATATTCGCCCCGATGTCGATCACTGTGCGCCACGGTTCCGACTCGCGAACGCGGTAGTAGTTCTGTCCAATTACCTGGAGGATGGTCCAGGCGTCTGAAGAGTGCGCGATAGCGAATCGGAGTCCTGAGGCAAGTTCTATCGTCGCCCCGTCGTGCAAGTTCCTCAGCCCGGTGTAACTGACGACGATCGGCGCCCAGTTCCGGATCAGCCTGCGGTGGCGGATCGCCTGCGCGATGTGATGGAAGCGCCGTCTGAGCAGACGGATGCCGCCCTGCCGCACGAAGCCTCCGGAAAATCTCGCTCGTCTTCGGCCGCGGGCCATCACCTCCGAGCGGCTTTCCCGGGTGCGGGCAATCCATGCGAGCGCCGCACTCGGCGTTGTCGCGCCTCCATGCTTCGGAATCATCGTCGCTCCACCCGGCAACGCTCGTGCCTCAATACGTGTTGGCAACGCGAACGGTCGTCGTTGCCGGCCGGCTCCTCGCCCCCGCGGAGTCCTCGACTTCCAGGGTGACGGTATATGTGCTCGTGGTGCCGTTGGTGCCCGGCGGCTTGAAGTACGTGAACGCCGGCGTAGGATTGTCCGCGGCGCAATTGTCGTTACCGGACTGGCCGCACGTCCAACGGTAATGCGTGATGCGGCGTCCGCCGCTCGCCGTCGAGGCCAGCCCGTTGAAGCGGATCTCCGTCCCGGTGTTGACGGGACCGTAAGGCCCTCCAGGCCGGGCGACTGGCGGGTCCGGCGTCGGGTTCGGCGTCGGTTCAGGCCGGACGATGTCGCATACCGGCTGGATCGCGCCCGTGTCGATCTGCTGGAACACGCGGCTCACGCCCTGCTCGTGGTTGCAGCCATTCAGCCGGTAGCGGATGTACTCCTGCGTCCAGACGATGTCCCCTTCCATGTCGACGTAGGTCGTTCCCGGTCCTCGGCGGAGGCCGTCGCGGTACTTCGCCTCGAGCTGGACACGGAAGTCGAACGGCTCGTTGCGCGGCGGGAAGAGCACCTGGCCGGCAGGCGCTGTTCCGCATTCGGGTGCGATCGCGCCGGTATCGATCTGGCCGAACACGCGCTGGACGGCCTGCGCGTGGTCGCAGGCGTTCACCCGGTAGCGCAGATACTCCTGCGTCCAGACGATGTCGCCCTCGATGTCCACGTAAGACTCGCCGGCGGAGCGCCGCAGGCCGTCGCGATACTTTGTTTCGAGCTGGTTCCTGAAGTCGAAAGGCTCGTTGCGAGGGGGAAACGTGATAGCGCGGCCGTTACTGATGAGGTTACCGCCGCCGGCGCCGCGCAGCGCGCCGCCACCGGACGAGGGACGGAGCATGCCACCCGCCCCCGGCGAGCCGGTTTCCTGCTCCTTCCCGCCGCAACTCGTCAACAGGGTCGCACAGAGAGCCACGCATACGAGAGTGCTTCGCCGCATGCAGTCCTCCAACTCGCCAGCACCAGTTGACCGATGTGCCTATTGGGTTGTGACGCGGATGATAAGCCCTTCCAGCCAAACTGCAAAAGGGAATATGACGGGAGAGATGCTGCAGGCTTCCAGGCCGCCTGCGGTGGGCGGCGCCGCGGACACACGAAGCGGGGCGCCTCGCGGTCGCGACGAGAACCGCGCGACACGCGCGGACGATCGGGGGCTTGCGGGATCGTCCCGGCGCGTGGTCGCGCGGCTCCTGCGATATCTGCCGACGCCGGGCGCTACTGCAGCGACTCGGTCCCGCTGAAGG
>JBOGIX010000303.1:0-4927 GCA_050744685.1 Vicinamibacterales bacterium
CGTAGAGGATCACTTAAATGATAAAGAAAACAAGACGCACCCTCGCGGGTTCATCGGGCTCCAGAACCACGGCCTCAGCCAGCGCGAGGTGGACGCCAACCCCGGCGGAGGGATTACCACCAGCCAGCCGCTGGTGATCAAGTGGCGCAACATCAGGATCCGGCCGCGGTAAATGCGACCACCTGTATGGCCGAGACCGTCACGCACTCAAGACGCACTGAAGGGAAAGGTGGAAGCGAGCCACGGGCTCTCGCGTTCGACGAAGCCACTCGGGACTGGGTCGAACAGAAGGTGGGGAACGCTGGGAGCGCGTCGAGAGCGTGAAGCCGTCCGTCGGCCTATCGAGCTCCTGCGACCTCGGCGGTGAAGCGATAGAGGCAGCTCGCGTGGAGCGACCCGAGATATACCGACCGCCGGTCCGGCCCTCCGAACTCCACACTCGTGACCTGCTGAAGCAGCGTGCCCGGGACGGGTCCCAGATGCTCGCGGCGCATTGAGTTGCGCGCGAACGCGTCCTCGACGTCGGCGATGAACTCGGGATTGGCGTCCTCGAGGATTGTTTCGACGACGCCGCCTCGAACTCGCAGCACGCGATTGCTGATCAAGCTGGTAATCCAGATTCCGCCGGCCTCGTCGAAGGCGAAGCCGTCAGGAAAGCAACCGTGGCCGAGCGTGACCACGGTGGCACGATCGTGGAGGTGACCGTCGGCGCCAATGCGGAACCGTGTCAGTCGACGGCCGAACGTTTCGACGACATAGAGCCAGGCGCCGGTCGGGTCCGTCCTGACCTCGTTCGTGTACTGCAGCCCCTCGGCGACGATGCGTGCACCGGTCGCATCGACGACTACCAGGAAGCCGTCCGCGACATCCGATCGCCAGGCTGCCTGCCGCGGGACGTGCCGCGTGCTCACCGAAATCCACACGCGGTCCCGATCATCGGCGAACACGAAGTTTGCTGGCGGCAGGGGCTTGCCGGCGATAGCGACGAGGAACGGCTCGAGCGTGCCGTCGCGGTGCAGTCGCCACACTCCGCCCGCCTCACCGAGATTGGCGAGAAGAAACGAGCCGTCGCGCATGACCGCAATCCCGTTGGGCCGCAGCTCGAAACCCGGGGCCCGGGCGAGCCATGTCTCCTGCCTGCCATCGGCAGCGATGCGGGTGACGCCGCCGCGCCAGTCCGACACCACGACACTGCCGGGTCCATCCGCCACCACACACTCCGGGCGGTGCAGGCCGACACCAACCCTCTGCAGCTCGCCCGTCGCGACCGCTCGGTGCTTTGACATCGAATTCGCTAAAGTATACGCTATCGCGACCTCACCATCAGCCTGACAGTCAAACCAGGGCCGAATGCAATTTGGAGCAATCGCCGACGACATCACCGGCGGGACCGATCTGGCATCCGCCATCCGGCAGACCGGCTTGACGGTGCTGCAGACGATCGGCGTGCCTCGCGCGCTGAATCACACGGCAGACGTCGTGATTGTCTCCCTGAAAACGCGAACGGCGCCGGTCAGCGAGGCCACCGAAGCGGCGTCGACGGCCGCCGCGATGCTGCGCGCCGCCGGCGCGGCCGGACTCTATTTCAAGTACTGTTCGACCTTCGATTCGACCGACGAGGGGAACATCGGTCCCGTCATCGAGCGTTTGCTGGACGATCTCAGCGCGCCATTCGCGATGTCCACGCCGGCGTATCCGGAGTTGGGCAGGACGGTCTACCTGGGCCACCTCTTCGTCGGCGACAGGTTGCTCTCGGAGTCGTCGATGCGGAACCATCCCCTGACGCCGATGCGCGACGCGAACCTCGTCCGGGTGCTCGGTCGGCAATGTCGCTCGCCCATCGGACTCGTCCCGTTCCCGGCCGTGGAGGCTGGCGCGCGCGGCATCCGGCGCGCGTGCGGAGCGCTCGAGGCCTCGGGCCATCGCATCGCGATCGCGGACGCCATCTCCCCGACGCACCTCCGAAGGATCGCCGAATCGTGTGCGTCGTTTCCGCTGGTGAGCGGTGCAGCTGGCCTTGGCCGCAGTCTGGCACAGCGAAAGGCGGCGGGCGCGACAAGTGGGCCGCCGAAAGAAGTCGACGCGGATGCCCGGCTGCCGGCAGCGGTCCTCAGTGGGAGCTGTTCGAGCGCGACCCAGGCACAGGTCCAGCGGCTGGCGGCCGTGCTGCCATCGCGTGCGGTCGATCCGCTGAAGCTCGCGGCCGACGAACGAGAACTGACCAACTTGATCGACTGGGCCTGCGACAGGGCCGGGAAAGATTCGCTGCTCGTCTATTCGACGGCGAATCCCGGCAGCGTTCGAGAGGTGCAGCGCGAGCTGGGGAGAATCGAGGCGGCTGCGATCGTCGAATCGACGTTCCGCGCTCTGGCGTCGGCCCTCGCCCAATGCGGAGTCCGGACGTTCATCGTCGCCGGTGGCGAGACGTCCGGCGCCGTGCTCGAGGCGCTGGACATCCGGGCGCTGACGTTCGGATCGGAAATCGAGCCGGGAGTTCCCTGGACGTTCACGGTGGACCCGCCGGGCTTCCGCCTGGCCTTGAAGTCCGGCAATTTCGGGAGCACGGATTTTTTCAGCAAGGCGATCGGGAGGGCTGGATGACCGAGTCCGATGCGCGGGATCAGCTGGTCGCGTACGGGCGATCGTTGTTCGAGCGCGGCTACAGCTGCGGGACCTCGGGAAACCTGAGCGTGCGCCTCGACGACGGTGGATTTCTCATGACGCCCACCAACATGTCGCTGGGACGCCTGGAATCCGGCCGCCTCAGTCGTCTCGACCCGGCGGGCCAGCCCGGGGACGGCCCGGCGCCGACGAAAGAAGCCTGGCTGCATCTCGCGATGTATCGCAGCCGTCCGCGCGCGGGCGCGATCGTCCACCTGCATTCGACCTACTCGGTGGCGCTCTCGTGCCTGGAGGGGCGGGATCCCGAGGATATGCTGCCGCCGGTTACGCCGTATGCCGTCATGCGTGTCGGGCGTGTCGCGCTCATCCGTTACGGACGACCCGGTGACGCGTCGCTGGCGGACGCGATCTCCGCTCGCGCCGTTCACCACCACTCGATCCTGCTGGCGAATCATGGTCCGGTTGTCGCCGGCGACGATCTCGGCAGCGCGGTGGCCATTGCCGAGGAGCTCGAGGAAACGGCACGGCTGACGTTTCTCCTCGCGGGGCACGGCCATCGCGTGCTGGACGACGCGCAGGTCGAGGAGCTCCGGCGCGTGTTCGGAGCCTGAAATGACGGGGGAACGATTCGCGGGCGGCCGCAGGCTCAAGGGTGTCGGGCTCGGGGCGGGATACTTCGCGCCGTTCCAATACGAGGCGTGGACACGTATTCCAGAGGTGGAGATCGCGGCGATCTACAACCGGTCGGAAGAGCGCGCCGAGCGGATCATGACGAGCTATGGCATCCCGCGCTACTACGGGGACTGGCGGGAAATGATCGACGTCGAGCGGCCCGACTTCGTCGATATCATCACGCCGCCCGAGACCCACGAAGAGATGTGCCGCTACGCCGCGGAGCGGGGCGCGCACATCATCTGCCAGAAGCCGCTGGCGCCGACCTACGACACCAGCCTGCGCATCGTCGAGGCCGCGAGGGACGCCGGTGTCCGCTTCATGGTTCACGAGAACTTCCGCTGGCAGCCATGGTACCGGGCGATCAAACAGATCCAGGTGCAGGGCATCATCGGCGACTTCACGCACGTCCACTTCACGATGCGGATGGGTGACGGCTGGGGACAGGACGCGTACCTCGCCCGGCAGCCATTCTTCCGGGAATACCCGCGGTTGCTGGTCTACGAGACCGGCGTGCACTTCATCGACACGTTCCGGTTCCTGCTCGGGGACGTCACCAGCGTGTTCGCCAGCCTGCGGCGGTTGAACCCCGTGATCAAGGGCGAGGATGCGGGCCAGCTGCACCTGACCTTCACCAGTGGTGCAACGGCCATCTGGGACGCGAACCGGTACAACGAAGGAGAGGCCGTGTCGCCGCGATATACCTTCGGGCACTTGCGGATCGATGCCATGGGAGGACATCTGTCGATGGACACCGAGGCGACCATTCGAGTGAAGCGGCTCGGGGAGCCGGCCAGTGAGTATGCCTATTTGCGTGAGGACGTCAACTTTGCCGGCGATTGCGTGTACGCTCTGCAGCGCCACTTCGTCGATTGCCTGCTTTCGGGCCAGGCGTTCGAGTCGAGCGGCGACGACTACCTGAACACGATCCGGGTCGTCGAGGCCGCCTACGACTCCGCGTCGAAGCAGGACAACGTCCGGGTCGATCGCTGATGCGGAAGCCATTCACTGGTGTGCGGGGCGTCAGGCTCGCATCGCTGCTGGCGCTGGCGGCCTTCGTGTCGATGAACGCCGCGGAGACCGCCGGGCAGGATCACGTGGGGCAGTACGCCCAGAGCGACATCCTGAAGGGGTCGCAGATCTACACGACCCAGTGTGCCCTGTGCCACGGTCTTGCCGGAAACGGCGTCGCGGCGGTGGACCTGCGGCAAGGCCGCTTCCGGACGGCGGTCTCCGACGAGGACCTGAAGCGCGTGATCCGCACTGGGGTGCCCGCGTCAGGCATGCCGCCGATGAAGATGGAGGACGCGGAACTGACCGCCGTGGTCGCCTTCATTCGCGCCGGCATGGACATCGCCGGGTCCGCGCTGACGGTGAAAGTCGGCGACGCCGCCCGCGGCCGCATCGTCGCGCGGGGCAAAGGGCAGTGCTTGCAGTGTCATCGCATCAATGATGAAGGGGGACGGTCGGGGCCGGACTTGAGCCAGGTCGGATCGTCGCGATCGCCGGCGTCCCTGCATCTCTCGCTGATCGAGCCGAGCCGGGCAATGCTCCCGATCAACCGGCCCATCCGCGCGGTGACCCGGGCGGGCGACGTCATGACGGGGAGGCGGCTCAACGAAGACACGTATAC
>JBOGIX010000304.1:0-8221 GCA_050744685.1 Vicinamibacterales bacterium
CCTCCCTTGAAGTGGGCCGGGGGAAAACGGTGGCAGGTTCGTCATCTGCAGCCGATGTGGGCGAAGCACGGCCATCGGCGACTCGTCGAACCGTTCTGCGGAGGGCTGGCGGTGATGCTCGCCCTCAGGCCCCGCCGCGCGCTGCTCAACGACGCCAACCCGCACCTGATCAACTTCTATCGATGGCTGCAGAAGGGGCTGCGGATCGATCTGCCGATGGAGAACGACGAGCGCGTCTTCTACCGGCACCGCGACCGGTTCAACAGCCTGCTGGCCGCGGGCGCCGCACAGCACGCCGAAGCCGCCGCGTTGTTCTACTACCTGAATCGGACCGGGTTCAACGGCCTGTGCCGGTTCAACCGCTCTGGTGCGTTCAACGTCCCGTTCGGCCGATATACCCGCATCCGCTACCGGCGCGACTTCACGCCGTACCGGGAGGTGTTTGCGGGATGGGCGATCACGAGCACCGACCTCGAAGCCGTACCGCTCGAGGATGACGACTTCGTCTACGCGGACCCGCCGTACGACGTGGAGTTCACGCACTACGCGAAGGACGGGTTCAGCTGGCACGATCAGGAGCGGACGGCGCACTGGCTCGCGCAGCACTGCGGGCCGGTCGTGCTCGTGAACCAGGCGACGCGACGGATCGAGACGCTGTATCGCACGCTGGGGTATCGCGTCGATTTCCTGACTGCGCCGCGCCGGATCAACTGCACGGGCGATCGCACGCCGGCGCGCGAGATCATCGCGACGCGCAACCTCTAATCATCCGAGGGGCTTCGCCCCTCGGGCACCCCTACGCCGTCGCTCGCGGGCCTACAGGCCCACTCCGCTCCGGCGGGGCGCGCCCGTGGCGCGCCTTTCGGCTGGTATGCAGATGATCCGCACGACTGCAGGTGCTGGCGCAGACGCGCGGGAACCCGAAGAACACGGCACCATCTGCTACACTTTGAGCTGGGCCGGAGTGGTGAAACTGGCAGACGCGCGGGACTCAAAATCCCGTTCCCTTCGGGGAGTGTGGGTTCGATTCCCACCTCCGGCACCAATGAAATCAGCTACTTAGCGGCTTTTCTGAAACGGGCGATCCGGGCCTCTCCCTGCGACTGTCCCTTTTTTGTCCCTGTCGCGAACGAGAGCCGCTCGACTGCGGCGCGGAGATCCGCTTCGTTGACGATGTCGTAGCGATCGAAGACGGATCGCGTTTTGTGACCGGTGAGCTGCATCGCTACTTTCTCCGGGACGCCGGCACGCGTGAGGTTGCGCACGGCGGTCCGGCGGAAGTCGTGCGGAATGTGCCCCGGGCATTCGGCCGCTGAGCATGCCTGAGCCCACGCATACCGAAAGGCCTTCGTAGCGCGTCCCTGGTCGTCGACAAAGGGTTCCCCCTGGCGTTGGAACACCCACGGACAGATCGCGCCTCCTGGAGCCGCCTGACGCTGCGCGTCGAGCACCTGACGCAGCTCCGGCAGCACATCGAACGGGAACGTGCGACCGTCCGCGTTCTTCGTCGTCTCCGGATCGAGCCGAATCACCCCGGCCGTGACGTCGACCTGTCGCCATTGGAGCGTCAACACTTCCGACGGCACGCGCCAGCCCGTCAGGTAGGCGAACGTCGCGACGTGCTTCAGGTCGTCTGGGAGGTGCGAGCGAACGGCCTCGAATTGCTCCCGCTCGAAGAATCCCGATCGGACGTTCCGCTCCTCCAGCATGGGAATGTGAGGGCGGTGGAGCAGCTTCGCCGACTGCACCGCGAGCGTGTACATCCGCTTCAGCGCGGCGAGCTCGCGATTGATCTCGGCGTTGCTGGCGTTCGCCTCCTGACGCTGCGCGATGTACGCGCGAACCTCCGACGTTGTCACGGCGGCCATGCGCCGGCCGCCGAAGAACGGCGCTAGGTGGAGCGTGATCCGCCGCTTCAGATGGTCGATCGATTTCCGCTTGTTCGCCTTGTACTCGTTCACGATGTCGGTCGCGAGCTGCTCGAACCGTAGACGCCCGATGTTCGGGGTGACAGGCAGGCCATGCGCGCCGTCTCCCTCACGAATCTTCAGCAGATCAATCGCAGCGCCTTTCTTCGTGCTGCCGGAACTTTCCTCGTACCGTTTGCCGTTGCGGTAGTAGCGAATCCACCACACCTTGCCGCGCTGTCGCAGTTCTCCCATCGGGTTAGCCTCTTCTACTGCTGATCTACAAACAATCCACTTTGTTCTGTCGAACCGCGCGCCGCCTCCATCATGATCAAAAAGGCATCGCGTAAATCCGGCGACAACCCGCCCCACATGAAAAGCAACTCGGCGCACCGGTAGATATTTCCTGTGTCGCTGGGATCGTCTGCGGCTCGATCTGTCCGAGCGTGGGCCAGGAATACGGCCTGCTGCGGATTGGTGCGCTCGGGCGCGATCGGGGCGAACACGTCGCTGAGATAGTCCCGCATCATCGCGGTGACCGCGTGCTGCCGCTCGACGACGAAGGGGGCATAGACGCGGGTCATCGTCGGGTCGGCATGGCCGAGCAGCGCCTGCACGTCACCCAGGGAAACGCCACGACGAATCGCATCAATCGCGAACGCATGGCGCACCGTGTACGGGCGAATGCCTTTCGGCCAACCGGCTTGGTGAATCAGCTTCCCGTACTTGCTCGTGTCGAACTCGCCCCAGGCATCGGCCGCGATGAACGCCTGCCAGGCGGCCCGCTGCACCGGCCCCAGCGTCACGGTGTGCGCCGGTCCCCCCTTCGCGCCGCGTACGATCCAGAGGCCGGCGTCCAGGTTGACGTCCTCGGGCCGCGCCCGGCCAATCTGGCAGGGCCGCTGCGCACACGTCGCGGCGACGGCGAACCGCGCGTGCGTCTTCGCGTCGAGCTCCGCGAGCGTCACGAGCACGCCCTCGATGATCTCGACAGGCACCCCGGCCGGGTGCGGCTTCGGCTTCGCCGGCCACGCGACGTCCTCGGTAAAAACCACCTCGGCGGCCTGGCGACCATCGAGCTTCCGGTACAGTTCGCGCAGCACGCGCAGGCGATGCCGGATGGTCTGCGCCGCGACCACCGCCTCGCTGCTGCCCGGCGCGGGACTGCGCCATTGCTGGATCGCCTGATTCAGATGTTCGTGCGTCAGGCGCGCGCGCGAGAGCGTGCCGAGCGGGACGCCCTGCGATGCGGGCACGGTCACCGACAACCACGCGCGGAGGTTCGACCGATCGGTCTTCCAGCTCACGCGCCCGGCGATCTGCGGGAGGAACCGCTCGACGTCCGTTGAAAGCGTGCCGTGAACCTCGTCCTGTAATTCCTTCCGGCGCGCGTCACGGAGCGCGCGGAGCTTCCCGATCGACGTGCCGGGCGGTTGCGAGATCGGCGCGCGCTTCGGCGCGCCGGCCACGAACACGCGGACCTCGAATCGCCCGTTCGGGTACACGTAGATGTTCTTTTCGACGCGCGTGCGTTTCCCTTTTGCCATGACCTACCGGCCTCCTGCAACCGACACGCGGAACACAATGCCTTCCTCGCGCTGGAGGTGCGCGAGCAGGCTGAGGAGATTGCGCGCCTGCGGATTGCCGGTCGGGCCGAGCATCCGCATCAGGCTCTTGCTCGGCGTGCCCATCCGCCGCGCGAGGGCCTCGAAGCCGATCGTGCCGTTGATGTAGTCACGGAGGAGGGCCTTCCCGGTGTCGAGATCGTCATCGACGAGCAGGCAGGTCATCGCCCGCTGGAGTAGTTCACGCCGGAACGTGGCCGACCGCGCGATGCGCGCCGCAATCGTTTCTCGAAAATCTTTGGTGAGGGAGCTGCGGCCCTTCTGTCGTCCGTCGCGACGTCGGTCGCGCATGTCGTGGCCTCCGTGAAAGAGGCCGGCGGGTCTGGCCGTGCGATACTGCCCGGCAGAGCACCGTCGGCAAGATCAGGTTGTCGACAGCTTCAGGCGCGCGATGCAGGTCGTCACCCTGCCGCGCGCCGTTCCTTTCAGTCCTCCTGGTCGTCCTCGCGCCGCGATCGCGCGAGCGCCCGGCGGCAGATTTCCGGTACGCTCACGCGTTCGCGGCGCGCGCGCTCGTACACCGAATCGTACTCGCGGCCCGGCATGCGCACCTGCACGGGAACGCTCGGGTCATTTGCGTCAAGCGGCGGACGCCCGCGTCGTTTCGGCATCTGCATCGCAGCATGGTACGCCCATGATAGCTACCCGCCAAGTTTCGCCAATCGCCGAAGTAGATCGTCGAACGAGTAGCGTTTGTTCGAACACTCGACCGTGCGCAGCGGGAACACGGTGTTGAGCCCGCCGGTGATCGCCAGCTCGGAAAACACGATTCGTTGAACGCGGTACGTGCCGGCAATCGCCGGCTCCGTCAGGGCGATCGACACGAGGCGTCCCACCTGGAGCGTCGGATCGCGCGAGGTGAACGTCACGCTCTCTTGGATATCCTTCCGCGCCGCGAGCGTCGCCTGCACGTGCGCGGTCAGCTCGGATAACCCAAAACGCCCATCGCTTACCGTGGCGGCGACGATGCCGTCCAGGACGTTCCCTGTGCCCAGGCGCGCCGCGAGCGCGTCACGGGCGGCCGTATCGGTGATCTCGACGCGGATGTTGACCGGATCGCCCTGCTTGATCGCGGATGCAATCGCGCCGGGGCCGGAGGTCGGAATGCCCGTCAGGTGCGCCTGATGCTGCACCTCCAACCCAACAGGGATGCCAGCCGTAATTGCCCCGACGCCGGTCGCGGGGATGCCCGTCAGATCGCCAGGCCCCGAGGCGACGGAGCGCCCCGTGAATCGCACCGGCATGCCCGCGTCGACCCACCCGCCGCTCGCCGCAAAGACAGCTGTTTCTGTGACAGGCAACACCACCGAGCCCGCCTGCGGACCAAACGTGCTCACGGTTCCCAGGGGCGTCCCACTGATCGAAGCCTCCGGGATCTGATCCAAATACGTCGTCGTCGTGTTGTCATTGATCGTGGCGATCCGCCGGTACACCCCAGAGAAACCCTTTAATCGGTAGATATGCCGCGCGACCGTGCCTGGTGGCCCTGGTTGAATCGAATGCACTAACACATCTTTCAAGCCGTCGCCCTCATCGAGGGTGCTTCCGCTGGAAGAACTGTCCAAGGACTCGCCGTCGCGCGTTGCCCATGTGTAGCGCCAAGACCAGGTCCCAGCTCCCAATGCCGTTCCGGCCTGAAACAACGTGCCGGGCGTCGGCGGGACTAAGGGCAATCCTGCCACTTTGCTACTCGTAACGCCCGCAGCGACCCGCCCCGTATAGGTGATCGTCTGCGGCCTGCACTCGACGAGGCCGCCGCTTGCCGAGTACCACGCGGCCTCCTCGATCGGGAGCATCGTCATGCCAGGGTCGACATTGGTGGCCGCATTCGATCCCCCGCCGATCCCGATGACTTTCGTCACGACTTGCGAGAGGTCTTCGAATTTGACGAAGCCGGCGGCCGTCCGTGGGGCCGCCTGGGTGATCGGCCCGGCGAACTCGTTCGTCGCCAGGAACGCATGCAGGTCGCCGTCGTAGTCGAGGAACCAGTACCCGCCGATGCGCTCCATGACGCGGGTGATCGCGTCGCTGACCTCCTCGTTCGTGAAGGTGATCTCGTCGATCGTCGGGAGATTCAGCTCGACGTGCACAGTAGTGACGCCGATCGTGGCCTGCGCGACGATGTTCTTGAGGATGGTGGTCGCGCTCTGGTTCTGGTACTTCTGCAACACCAGCTGCCGGTTCAGCAGCCACGTCGGATCGATGCAGTTGCAGTCAAACGCGATATTCGCGGGGATCTCACCCTCGTACAGGATGTCGGCGGCGATGATCCGGCCGCCGAAGAGTTGATGCCCAAGGTCCTCCGCGCCGAGATAGATCGCGACGGATTGCCCGGCCAGCGGTTCGAACCCGGCGCAACGAAAAGCCGCGACGTCGGGCTCGTGGTTCAAGGCATGCGTGATCGTCGCACTGGCGATGCGGACACCCACGTTCAGCGCCGGGCCGCCCCCCGTCCGATCGACGCCATTCACGAAGACGCGATAGCGCGGCTGGAAGGTGCCGAGCCGCGCGGCGTTGAGTCGCATGATGCCGAGCCGCGCCGGATTGCCCATGACTGGTTATCGTCCTCCTTCCCGCGAGATGGCCTGACCGGTTGGAATCCCGCGCGGCGGACGCGCCATTCGCCGCCGCGCGGGAGCCGGGAGCCGGTCAAGCCCAGGGGCCTCCCGGCGGACTCACTCTAATCCAGTCACTTCACCAAACGCCGCCTCGCGATAGACCGCGAGCGCGAACCGCTCCTCGGCGCGGATCGCGACGAGGTTGCGCACGAAGAAATCGCTGTGGCTGTTCGATGCTTCAACGCGCACCCCACCCTTGCGGAAGACCTGCGCGCTCGATCGGAAGCCGCCAACGAGCGCGACGCCGGCCTCGAGGCGCGGCGATTGCACGAGGGGCAAGCCCCACAAATACCGCACATCCAGCGCCGAGGCCGAGAACGGCGACCCCGCGAGGTATTCGCCCGTCGTGCTCTTCATTTTTTTCATCGGCCAGACGTTGAGCGGTGCCATTACGATCGCGTCAGGTATCACGAGCACCGTCGTCGCGATGTTCACGATCTGCTGGCCGATCGCGTCCATGTTGTTCTCTCCAGCGCCGCGCACGTAGTCGGCCGTCTTGCCGGGCAAGTTGCGGATGCCGAGGATGTTCGGCGACACGCCGTCGCCGTTCAGTAGCTGGTCGTCCTCCTCCAGGTCCAGGCCGAGTCGCAGCTGCGCGTCGACCATCGAGCGCGTCTGCGAAAAGTCTTCCAGCATTTCTTCAGTTACCGGAAGCCAATGCGCTAGCTTCTGGACAGGCGAGGTCGCGGTTTCAAACGTCAGGCTGCTCTCTGGCTTGACCGCTCCCTGAGCTACTGCGGCGGCCGCGTTCGCAAAAGTGACCTGCTTCATATACTGAACGACGTTCGAATTCGTCGTGCCCGGCGCGATCACGTCGGCGACGACAGGCGGTGGCTGGGGCAGCATCACCACGCCCGGTCGCGTATCCGGGATCACGAGCGCGCCACCTGACGCGGGTTCGGTCGTCAATGTCGCCGCGTACATCTGGCGACTGCCGATGGCCTCGATAGCCGGTGAAGTCCAACTGCCGCTGCGACGGTGCCCTCCCGACTGGATGAACCGGCGATACTCCTCGTTGCCGGCGAACTGCTCACCGATCGATCGCCCGTCCCAGCGAACATTGGAGCCAGCCGACGGCATCGTCATGTCGCCGGTCAGACTTGCGATCGCGTCGGTCATTCGCGCGTCGCCCCGGGCGCGGTCGATCTGCGTCTGGACTGCCCTGGCTTCGGCAGTAGCCGCTTCGACCATGCGGCGTTCGCTCGCCGTCATCAGACGGGGACCGTCTTCACCTACTTCATTTGCGCACTGGATCATCGTGCGCTCGAGTAGATTCCTTGCGTACCGCTTCTTCTCCACGAGTTCTCGTTCAAGCTCTGCGATGTTCATGGTCTTCCACCCTTCGCGAATCGCTTTCGTTGGTTATGCGCGATCCGAGAGCGATGGCCAGATCCTGCGACGTTCGTCAGCGGCTCGCTCCTGGCCGGTGGCTTTAGCTCCTGCGGCGTGGCGAGTCATGGTGCGGACGAACATCGGTGTCCGCCGTTGCCTTATCGGTGTTCGCTTCTGTCTTGCCTGCGGCGCGGTCGTCACTTCGCTGGCGCGCCGCGCTTCCGATTTCCTCGATACGTGCCCGTTGTGAACTGGCCAGCCGGCAGCGTGCGCTGCACGCGCTCGGCTTCGAGCGGTTCCTGCTGCGCGCCGCCGCCCGAAAATTGCGACGCCACGACTGTTGTGGCCGGTACGATCTTGCCGCCTTGCGGCACAAGGACCGATGTCGCCGGGGTGATCTTGCCGGCCACGATCGGCGCGCCGCCCGGCGTCGCGGTGCACGCGGTGTGCGCCATACCGCAAATCGGGCACGGTCCTGGGTCCACTTTGAACATGGTCATCGTCCTTTCGTGCCGGGTTCTGCCTGATGAACGTCAGGCACCCACGGCGTGAGGTCGTTCGTCGCTGCCATTTCGGCCGCCATGCGCTGCTTCGCGGCGGCGCGTCGGCTGGACCGCGTGCGCACCGACTGCCTCGACTGGCATCGCGGCGAACAGAACCTGCGCGGTCGTCTCGAAGACGGCGGTACCGGTCGGCCGCACTCGGGACACTATTTCACGGTCATCCCTCGTTCCAGATC
>JBOGIX010000305.1:0-4255 GCA_050744685.1 Vicinamibacterales bacterium
CACATGCGCGGCGAGCGCATACATCGTCGTCTGCACGGCGTTGATCAGGCCGCCGGTGATCGCCAGCATCACGACGATCGGGGCGACCGGGGATTGGGCGGTGATGGTCATCGTGCTCAGCACGAACGCCCCCGCGATCGCGCCCGCCGTCATGCTCACCATCGTCAGGCGCGAGCCGAAGCGGGTGAGAAGCCTGCCGCCGACGAGCGCGCCGACGACGCCGCCGAGATTGAACGCGGTCAGGCCCGTGTTCGCCACCGCCTGGCCGAGGCCGGCGCCCGTGAGGATCGAGGGCAGCCAGCTGAAGCCGAGATACACGGCGAGCAGGCACGAGAAGAACGCGGCCCACAACGCAAAGGTGTCGAGGCGCCAGCCGCGGTCAAATATTTGTCCTCGCGGGCGGCCTGTTGCTGCCAGGGGGCCATCTTGCGGCGCTTCGAGGCGGCCTGTTGCTGTCAGGGGGCCATCTTGCGGCGGGCGTTCCGCTGCTGCCAGGGCACCATCGTGCCGCATGTGGCGTCTTGTTGCCGCGCGGTCGCCTTCCTGCATCGGGGCGCTCTCGGCGGCGTCGGTGAAAGAGGCGTTCGCGGGCACCGCGTGACCCATGCGGCGAAGCAGGACGGCGAGCTCCGGCCACCGGTGCGGATGGCGCGCCAGGTAGCGCGGCGACTCGGGCAGGAGCCGGACGAGGAGCGCGGCCGCGACGATCGGCAGCACGCCTCCAATCACGAACATGCCGCGCCAGCCGACCGCAGGCAGCGCGGCGATCGCGGCAAATGCTGCCAGCGTGGCCCCCACCGGCACGCAGACGATGGCGAGGGTGACGGCGAAGGGACGCTGGCGGCGCGGGACGTATTCGCCGGCGAGCGCCGCGGCGTTGGGCATGGCGCCGCCGAGTCCGACGCCGGCCAGCAGCCGCAGGACGCCCAGGCTGGAGACGTCGTTCACCGATGCCGCGGCGATCGTGGTCAGGCCGAAGATGACCATGCACGCCAGGAGCGCGACCCGCCGCCCGAACCGATCGCCCGCGAGACCTGCCAGCGTGCCGCCAATCATCATGCCGAGATAACCGAGCGACACGACCGGTGCGAAGGCGCTCCTCGGCACCGACCATTCCTCCATGATCGTCGGCAGGGCGACCCCGAGCAGCTGGTTGTCGAACCCGTCGAAGACGATCGTGAGCGCCGTCAGGAACACCAGCCATTGCTGGTACGCCGTCCAGTGCCCCTGGTCGAGGATCGCGCCGACGTCAACGGAAGATTCGCTACCGATGGTCAATCAGGAGCCCAATCGAAGTTTCCAGTTTCCAGTTGCCAGTTTCCAGTTTCAGGACTCAGTTACCAGTTGCCAGTTGGCTGGCGACGGGATACCCGTCAGCCATCCCTGGTGACTGGAAACTGGAAACTGGAAACTCGAAACTGACAGAGCAATTGTGCCGTGGCGTAGCATACTTGACAGCGATGGCCGAACTGCTCTCCCTCTCCGAGGCCGTGTCGCGGCACGTGCGATCGGGCGACACGATCGCGCTGGAAGGCTTCACCCATCTGATACCCTTCGCCGCCGGCCACGAGATCATCCGCCAGCGCCTCACCGATCTCACGCTGATCCGGATGACGCCCGATCTGCTGTACGACCAGATGATCGGCTGCGGGTGCGCCAGACGGCTCGTGTTCTCGTGGGGCGGCAACCCCGGTGTCGGCTCGCTGCACCGCCTGCGCGACGCCGTCGAGCGCGGCTGGCCGCGTCCGCTCGAAATCGAGGAGCACAGCCACTCGGCGATGGCCCACGCGTATGCGGCGGGCGCCTCGGGGATGCCGTGCGCCGTGTTCCGCGGCTACCTGGGATCGGAGCTGAGGCGAGTCAACCCGCGCATCAAGTCCGTCACCTGTCCGTTCACCGGGCAGGAGCTCGCGGCGGTTCCCGCGCTTCGGCCGGACGTGACGATCGTCCACGCGCAGAAAGCGGATCGCGCCGGCAACGTGCTCATCACCGGCATTGTCGGCGTGCAGAAGGAAGCGGTGCTGGCGGCGTCGCACGCGATTGCGACGGTGGAGGAGATTGTCGACGATCTCGGCACCACCGGAACGAACGCCCTCGTCTTGCCCGGTTGGACGCTGGCGGCCGTCGTCCTCGCGCCCGGCGGTGCGCGTCCCTCGTACGCGCACGGCTATTACGATCGTGACAACGCGTTCTACACCGCGTGGGACGCGATTGCGCGCGATCGCGATCGCTTTCAGGCCTGGATCGCCGAGCACGTCCTCGGCGCCGCGCTCCCGGTTCCGGATGCTGCCGCAAGACATCCAAGGTTACGGCAACAGGCCGACCGCGAGGATTGACCGCACAAGCGCCGCAAGATGGCCCCCTGGCAGCAACAGGCCGCCCGCGAGGAATAGAATGCCGCGCGTGACCTGTACCGCCTCGGAGATGATGACCGTGACCGCGGCGCGCGCGCTGACCAACGAGGACATCTGTTTCGTCGGGATCGGCCTGCCCTCCGCCGCCTGCAACCTCGCGCGCCTGACGCACGCGCCGCGCCTGACGCTCGTTTACGAATCGGGCACACTCGAAACGAAGCCGAGCGTGCTGCCCTTGTCGATCGGCGACGGCGAGCTGTGCGAGACCGCGTTGACCACCGTGTCCGTACCCGAGATGTTCCAGTACTGGCTCCAGGGCGGACGGATCACCGTGGGCTTTCTCGGCGGCGCACAGGTCGATCGCTTCGGCAACCTGAACAGCACCGTAGTCGGCGATTACGTGCACCCGAAGGTCCGACTTCCTGGCAGCGGCGGCGCAACCGAGATCTCCACCGCCTGCCAGCGCATCTACATCGTGATGCGCCACAGCGCGCGCGCGTTCGTGCAGGAGCTCGACTTCCTGACGTCACTCGGCCACGGCCCGTCCGGCCGCGAACGCCGCGCCCTCGGGATCACCACCGAAGGCCCGGCCCTGATCGTGACCGATCTCTGCACGATGCGCCCCCATCCGGAGACGAAGGAGTTCCAGGTCGCCACCCTGCACCCCGGCGTCACCGCCGACGCCGTGCGCGAGAACACGGGCTGGCCGATCCGCTTTGCGGACAAGGTGGAAGAGACCGAGGCGCCCTCTCAGGACGCACTCGAGGCGCTACGCGACCTGAACAACCGCACCGCGCAGGCGCATGGCGGTGGTGTTGGAGAGTAGATTTCAGTGACTTCGTTTGCCACGCTGCGATCACGCCCGAAGATCGACAGGAGCAGGGGAGGAAAGGGAGGTATTGCCTGAAATGATTTCTCCCTTGATCTCCCGTACTCCCTTGCTCCTGTAGATCTTGCAGACGCGATCGCAGCGTGACGTTGAATGTGGCCACAAACGATCCATGCCTCCCAATCGCACGCAAGTCGCTATCGTTGGCGCCGGCCCCGCGGGACTCATGCTCGGGCATCTGTTGCACCTTCGGGGGATCGACTCCGTCATCGTCGAGAATCGCAGCCGTGAGTACGTGATCGAGCGCGTGCGCGCGGGAGTGCTCGAGCAGGGCACCGTGGATCTGATGGTCGCGTCCGCGGTGGGGGAGCGGCTCGGGCGCGAGGGGATGCGGCACGAGGGCATCTACATCGCGTTCAACGGGCATCGCCACCGGATAGACATGGCGGGGCTCACCGGCGGGCGCGCGATCACGATCTACGGGCAGAACGAGGTGGTCAAGGATCTGATCGATGCAAGGATCGCGGCTGCGCGACCGCTGTACTTCGAGGTGACGGAGGTGACGCCGTGGGACATCACGGACGAGACGCCGGTGCTGCGTTTCGAGGCAGACGGCGCGCGTCACGACGTCGCGTGTGACTTCATTGCCGGCTGCGACGGATTCCACGGTGTCTGCCGGGATGCGATCCCGGCGGATCGCATCCGCATCTACGAGCGCGAGTATCCGTTCGGCTGGCTGGGCATCCTTGCGCGCGCCGCGCCTGCGTCCGACGAGCTCGTCTACAGCAACCACGATCGCGGCTTCGCGCTGTTCAGCATGCGATCGCACGAGGTCACGCGTCTCTACCTGCAGTGCAGGCCGGACGAAGACCTGGACGAGTGGCCGGACGACCGCATCTGGGCAGAGCTGCAGCGGCGCTTCGCCATGGACGATGGGTGGCGGCCGAACGAGGGGGAGATCTTCCAGCAGGGAGTGACCGGGATGCGGATCTTCGTCGCCGAGCCCATGCGATACGGCCGGCTGTTCCTCGCCGGCGACGCCGCGCACATCGTCCCGCCGACCGGCGCGAAG
>JBOGIX010000306.1:0-3642 GCA_050744685.1 Vicinamibacterales bacterium
TTCCGGCACGGTGAACCGCGCGCCGCGATTCACGTAGTCGGACCAGAACTTCAGCGTCGCTTGGCGCGCCGCGGCGTAATCGATTCCCGTGAGCGTGGCGACATCCTTCCCGGACACGGTGGGCGAGGGGAGCTTCACGACGAAGCGCGCGCGGCCGTTGGGGGAAAGCGTCAGCAACGCCGTCGCGTCGAGCCGGGTCGGCCGGTTGTTCCCCTGCTTCGTCCCGTGCAGCAGCACGTCGCCGAGGCCGTCGATCGCGAGCAGCACGGCGCCGGTCGCCGGCGTCCTGACCAGCACCGACCTGCCTTCACGCACTGTCACGATCGTCTTGTCGGCATACGGGGCCAGCTGCCGCTCGTGTGCCATCGCGATCGGGATCTCGCGCGGCGATCCGCGCAGCTCGCTGACTGTCACCTGCTGCAGCAGCACCATCGGGATGTCTCCGCGGCGCTCCGCCGGCGGACCGTTCAGGGGGTACGCGAACTGCTCCACCTCGTACCGCACGCCGTCTTCCTCGAACGTTGTCGTCATCACCGGCAGGCCGTCCTGGAGGCGCTGCCCCTTCCAGCGATCCGCGACCCCCTGCGACAGATCGCCGAAGCCGAACCAGAAGCGGAACTTGTCGGGGTTGCCGTAGTCGTTCCACACGCCCGACGCGCGGTCGATGCCGAACTTGCGGATCGCGCTGTCCCACGTGAGCCCGACGATGTGGCCCGGGCCGACCTGGTGAGGGTTGACGTAGGCCGGTGAGCCCATGTCCGTCCAGCGAGAGGCGAACTGCTCGTACGAGGCCTCCGGCTCAGTGCGGACGCGGTCGAGCGTGCCGCGCCCCTTCAGCGGGGCGAGGGCCCGCATGTGATCGGCGAATGCCACGGAGGCATTGCCTGCCGTGAGGTACACGTCGAGCGCGGGAATCCAGATGGCCTTTTCCCCGCGCAGCTGGTCGACAGTGACGGTGAAGCCGCGTGTGCCGGCCTGATCGAGCCGAATGGTGAGCGCCGGGGCACCCGGCCAGAACGCGGCGTCGCGCGACAGGCGTTCGACGGTCGCGGCATCGCTCGCGGCGAGGAGCTCGGTCCAGTGCGCGTGCACGTCCTGCGCGCGCGGCCTCGGTCCCTGCGGATACCCGAGCACCAGGTCGAGGCCGTCCACGTCCTGCGCGCCGGCGACCGTGTCGGCGACACCCTGCCGGAGTCGATCTCCAGCCTCGAACTGACGCGGCGTGACGCTGCGGATTTCGAGACCGTTGGCACCAGTCGCGCTCACGCGCCGGGCCTCAGCCGCCTCGCCGGTGTGTCCCCAGGAGACGCGCACGGCAAGCTGCCCGTTGTCGGGAGCCTGACCCGCCGCGGCCGGCAAGGCGGAGAGCAGAGGGACAACACACATCAGGACTTTCCTCACGGCACCTCCCCAGTGGGGAAACCAGAGATTGGTTGATTCGTTGAATGGTGATTGATTCACCGGTGACTGCTGATTGATGTTGTCGATCGCTTTCTGTCCGTGACCCGTTCACCTGTCCACGCGTTGACCGCTTCTTCATCGTATGGTTCGCTCTGGGGCCCGGCGTCCGGCCGGGGGCGGTTCTGTCCAGCTAATGGGACGGAGGAGTCTCCAGGCGGCGCCGCGTGTTGCGGTCGGGGGAGCACGGCAGGTACAACCATCGAACGTGGCTGAAACGGCTTCGAGCTGGAGGTGGCCTGTGCCGATCCGATCTGCTGTGCTTGCGTGTCTGCTGTTCGGGCTTGCTTCGCCCGCGTCGGGCGAGGAGCGCGCGCGCGTGGACCTGAACGGCACCTGGCAGTTCCGGATCGACCCGCGCAACGAGGGAACGGCGGGGCAGTGGGCGTCAGGATCCGTCGAGTTCCCGCGCGAGATCACCGTGCCGGGCGCGTGGCAGGCGCAGGGCGTCGGCGAGCCGAACGGGCCGCTACGGTATGACTACTCAGGCGCGGCGTGGTACCGGCGAACGGTGAACGTTCCTGCCGCGTGGCAGGGGAAGTCCGTGCGGTTGCGGATGGGGGGGGCGCACCGCTATACAACCCTGTACGTCAACGGCCGGACCATCGGCGAGCACCGCGGGTTCAGCGCTCCGTTCGCCTTCGACGTGACCGGCGCGGTGCGTCCCGGCGAAGAAAACGTGTTTGCGCTCCGGATCGAGAACCCTGGAGAGGTTCCGCGCGAAGGGCCGCGTGAGCAGAAGCCGGTGTACCCAACCGGCATGCTCAACTACCTGGGCAACTGGGGTGGCATTTACGGCGACGTCTCCCTCGAGGCTGCCGATCCGGTCTGGGTCGAGCGCGTGTACGTCCGCTCCGACGTCGAGCAGCAGCGTGCGACATTCGTCGTCACTGTCCAGAACCGCACCGCGAACGCCTGGAGCGGAGAGGTGCGCGTGTCGGTCGGCTCAGGGCGCGAGGAGCGCGCAGTCGCGAAGGCCGGACCGAACGCCCGCGCGGACATTGAAGTGCCTGTCGCCATTCCAAATGCCCGTCTCTGGTCTCCCGAGGATCCCTACCTCTACACCGCTCGAATCGTGCTCGCCGGGGCGGGCCGCGAGCGCGACAAAACCGAGCAGCGCTTCGGCATGCGGGAGCTGCGGACGCGCGGTAACGTGTTGCTCCTCAACGGCAATCCGCTCTACGTGCGCGGATACGGCGACGACAACATCGAGGTGCTCACCGGATTTCCGCCAGCGTCCCGCGAGGTGTATCTCGATCGGCTCCGCCAGGCGCGCGCCTTCGGATTCAACGCCGTGCGCTTCCACTCGATGACACCGGCGGAGGCGTTCTTCGATGCCGCGGACGAAGCCGGTCTCTTCGTGATGGCTGAACTGCCCGCCGCCTACACGCAGTACGTGCTGCCGCACAAGGAGTTCCTGCGCCGCGAGCTCGAAGACGTCGTCCTTGCCTATCGCAACCGCCCGTCGCTGCTCTCGGTGGCGTTCGGCAACGAGTTCGATCTGAGCTGGCTCGGGAGCGACGCCGAGCGCAAGGAGTTTCTCGACACGGTTGCCGGGCTCTACTCCGTCGCAAAGTCGCTCCATCCCGACGGCCTCTTCCTGTCGAACGACGGCCACCTGATGCGCCCCACGGACATGGTGAGCTGGTTCCGTGGAGGGCTGCCCGATCTGCCGGTCGTGAAACACGAGTTTGGCGGCTATTACTGCTCGCTTCCCGACACCTCGCTCATAAGCAAGTTCACTGGCGTTGTCGATCCGGAGTGGCTGCGCACGAAGCAGCAGTGGGTCGAGACGCACGGGCTCGGCGGCGCCTACGCGCAGTACGTGCACAACTCGCAACGGCTCCAGCAGCTCGGGCGCAAGTACCAGATCGAACGCGTGCGCCGGCAGCCGGACGTCACCGGCTATCACTACTGGCTCATCGTGGACTTCCCCGGCGGAACCGGGGAAGGGGACTCGTGGGAGGAAGGCTGGTTCGATTACTTCTGGCAGCCGAAAAGCATCGAACCGAAGGACGGGAAGGCGCTGAACGATGCCGTCGTGGCCCTGATCGACACGGGCGTCGAGGACCGCACCTTCTGGAACGACGACACTCGCACCGTGAATGTGATCGTGTCGAAATACGGCCCTCGCGATCTCGTGGACGCGCCGCTGGCGTGGACGGTCACGTCCGGAGGCAGGAC
>JBOGIX010000307.1:0-2235 GCA_050744685.1 Vicinamibacterales bacterium
CGGACCGACCGGCTCGCGTTGCTGCGCGAAGGCGGCGGCAGGCGTGACGACGGAAAGCAGCAGCGCGAGTCCACACAGGATCAGGCCACGGTTCATGTAGGGACAGCGACACCTCACGCGCACGAAAACTCCTCTCATCAACGCGGACCGGACGATGAATCGGCCGGCGCCGACAGAATCCCGCGGGCCGCCTCGATACCCTGTTCGACGGAGGTGACGCTGCCATCCAGCTGGCGTTCGTACACCTGTCGCAGGATGCGGCCCATTTCCGGTCCCGGCGCCATCCCGAGATCCAGCAGGTGGCGTCCTTTCAGCAGCGGCGGCGGCGCCTCGTGCTCGACGCCGAGCTCGCGCGCGCGCGCCAGAAACCACTCGATGCCGCTGCAGTCGAAGCGACCCGCTCGTCCGAGGCAGTCCGACTCCGCCACCCGCGCCAGCAGCTCGAGATCCACCTTCTGCGCCAGCCGGCGGAACGCGCCGTCGCCGACCGGCGTTGCGGACTTGAAGAACGCGAGCGGCTTCAGGTGGTGCGCGACGATGCCGAGCACCTGGGCCCTGACGTCGAAGCCGGCAATCGAGTGCACGTTGAGCCGGTCGAGCAGGGCGGTCGCCGGCGCCACGCCCGCCTGCTCGTGTTCCATCGATCGGATCCGGCCGTCGATCACCGCCGTGGTCGGAGGCTTCCCGACATCGTGGCACACGGCGCCGAGCATCACCGTGACTTTCCGCGGATGATCGAGGTCGTCGATCCGCCGCCGCGCCTGATCGATCACCATCAGCGTGTGAATCCAGACGTCCCCTTCGGGATGCCATTCCGGTTCCTGCGGGCAGCCCACGAGCGCGTGCAGTTCTGGGAAGAGGCGATCGATCACGCCGAGCTCGAGCGCGAGCGAGAACCCGATCGACGGACGGTGCGCTTGCAGCAGCAGCTTCTCGATCTCGCCCCAGACTCGCTCAGCGGGAAGATCGTTCAAGGGAATGGTGCGGCACAACTCGCGTGTGGCCGGGTCGAGCGTGAGCTCGAAGCGCGCGGCGAACTGCACCGCGCGGAGGACACGCAGGCTGTCGTCGCCGAAGGTCTGCGGATCGACGGCGCGCAGCACTCGGCGCTCGAGATCGGGAATGCCACCCCAAGGATCGATGTAGTCGCCTGTGGCCGGGTCGATGGCGATGGCGTTGATCGTGAAATCACGACGACGCGCGGCCTCCGCCATCGACATCGACGGATCGCCGACGACGGTGAACCCGCGGTGGCCGGTGCCGGTCTTGGAATCACGACGCGGCAACGCGATGTCGATGTCGCCGACCTTGTAGACGGTGAAGCTCTCGCCGACCGCGTTGACGCTGCCAAACTGCTCCAGTACCTCGCGTAGCGCTCCCGCATCCAGGCCGAATACCTCGAGATCGACGTCTTTCGAGAGGCGCCCGAGCAGCCGATCGCGCACCCATCCGCCGACCACGAGCGCGCGTCCGCCGCGCGCCCGGATGGCCTCTGCGATGTGCGATACCGGCGGCGGGAAACCGATGCTCATTGCTCGCGCCGGCGCCCGTACTTCCTGACCAGCCGGTCGGCGAACGCGGGGGCCACCGCGTTGACGATGGTCAGGCCACGCGACAGGGCGTGCGGATAGACCTCGGGGGCCGGTTTCCGGATGCAGCCCACCACCGCGCGCGCCACGGTGGCCGCGCTCTGCCTGGGCCCGAGTCCCCTGACGCTGTGCCCGTAATCGCGCGACATCGCCTCGCGGAACTCCGTGTCGGTCGAGACCGGCAGCACGACGCTGACGTGGATATCGGTGCCCGCGAACTCCGTGCGCAGCGATTCCGCGAACCCGACCTGCGCCGCCTTGGTCGCGGTGTAGCCGCTCATCTGCGCGATGCCGCGGATGCCGACGATCGAAGAGACGATGATCAGGTGGCCGCGTCCCTGCGCGCGAAAGAGGGGCAGCGCCGCGCGGGCGGCGAGGAAGGTGCCCATGAAGTTCACGTCCATCATCCGCCGCATGACGTCCGGCTCGGTCTCTTCCACGGTGCCGTAATAGCCGAAGCCCGCATTGCACACCATGATATCGAGCCGCCCGAACGCCTCGCCGGCGCGCTCCACGAGACGGACGACGTCCGTTTCCGACGTCACGTCCATCGCGACCGCCTCGGCGGCCGAGCCGGTGCGCCGAATCCGCTCGATGGCCTGCGCGAGCCTGTCCACCCTGCGGGCGCCAAGCACGACCGCCGCAC
>JBOGIX010000308.1:0-5625 GCA_050744685.1 Vicinamibacterales bacterium
GGGCGGACGCTTGCGCGTCGGCGCCCGTTGGAGCAGGTGTGAAGACGCCGGGGCTTTCCTGCGCCCCGAGCTGTGCGCTGAGCGCCAGGCCGGCCACGCCGATCGCCGCCGCGCCCAGGAGATGTGAACCGAATCGCCAATATCTTTCAGCCATATGACCTCTCTCTACGCGCAGAAATCGTGTCGTGCCTGCGCCAGACGCACGAGATCAGGGCGGACGTGCGCGCAGGCTCGCCGATACCGCGATCACCTGCACACACCCGCACCCGTCTGGCTGACCGCGAGACTCTGAGGAAAGCGGACAGCGCACCACGTGAATTGGAAGGGGACCCGTTTCGCTTGGCTTAGTGATTCGTCCCGGCGATCCGTTACAGCCGCGGGACCGGCGGTGGTATGCGCCCTTCTGCCTAGGGGGTCACGCGCCGAAAGGTCGGGTGGGGGCAGATGGGCCCCGGCGTGCGCGCGCCCGGCGGGGTGCCCTGCCTCGAGGCCGCAGGTGCCGTTCGGTTGACAAAAGTCGCGGCGGTCGAACAGAATTACGCGTTCATGTCGTGAACATCGCGACACGAACCCCCAATCAGCCAATCAGTTCCCAATCACTCTGTAAGTGACAGGCACGGAGTGCCCCGACTGACCCCGAACGACGACCACGCCCGCCGTCTGCTGATCGGCATCACTTCCGGAAAACCTGTTTCCCAGCGGTCGCTGGCGCGAGAGATGGGCGTAGCCCTCGGGCTCACCAACCTGCTCATGCGCCGGCTCGCCCGGAAGGGGTGGATCCGCATCGTCCGCGTGCGTCCCAACCGCCTGTTGTACGTGATTACGCCTGCCGGCCTCGCCGAGAAGGCCCGCATGTCGCGCGAGTACTTTCAGCGCAGCGTGAGTTTCTACGTCGAAACGCGCGACAGAATACGGCAGAGCTTCGAGGAGCTCGCATCGTCGCGCGTCGACGGCCCGGAAGCACGCTCGATCGAGCGTGTCGTCTTCTACGGCGCCGGCGAGGTGGCCGAGGTCGGGTTCGTGTGCCTTGCGGAAACCGGCCTCGAGCTGGTCGGGGTCGTCGACGAGGAGCGGGTCCGCCCGTTTTTTGGCGTGACGGTTCATCGGCCCGATGCGCTGACCGCGGATGACATCGCCGGCCGCCCTTACGACCGGATCGCCGTGATGTCGTTCGGCGAACCGGACGAGATCCGCGAGCGGCTCGTGCGTCTCGGCGTTCCGGACCGCCGCATTCACTGGCTGCACGCCGCGGCCGAGGTCCCCGTCCCGCGTCGACGGCGCGCGGCCGACAGGCGGTCCGGCCCTCGCGTCCACAGCGCACCCGATATCGATGTCCTACGTTAACGCCACCGATACATTCAGTTTTTTCGTCGACACCGACCTGCGATTCGGCGCGGGCGAGGCGCTGCGCCTTCCCGAGCACCTCGTGTCGCGGGGCTGGCGCCGGCTGGCGCTCGTTGTCGATGCTGGCATCGTGCGCACACCGGCCTGGCAGCAGGTCGAAGCGGCGCTGTCGACGGCGTGCGAGATCGTCGCCCGCCTCGAATCGTCGCAGGCCGAGCCGACCTACGATTACCTGGACGAGGCGAGAAAGCCCTTCACGGGCCCGGCGATCGATGCGTTCGTGGTGGCGGGCGGCGGCAGCACCCTGGATCTGGGCAAGGCGCTCTCCGTGCTCGTCACCAATCCCGAACCGGCGCTCCGCTACCGCGGCTTCGATCTGATCACGAACTCCGGTCCCCCCGTCGTCGCGCTGCCAACGACGGCCGGCACCGGCAGCGAGGTGACACCGAACGCGGTGTTCATCGACGCCTCAGAAAAACGGAAGTTGGGCATCAACTCCCGGCGCTACGTGCCCAGGCTGGTGGTGCTCGATCCGCTGCTGACGGTCACCTGCCCGCGCACGGTCACGCTGGCGTCGGGGCTCGACGCCATGGTGCAGGCGATCGAGAATTTCGCCTCGACCAGGGCTACCGCAGCGTCGAAGATCTTCTCGCGGCAGGGCGTGGCGCTGGTGTTCGAGGCCCTTCCTCATGTCATCCGTCGGCCCGACGACGTCGGCTGGCGAGGGCAGATGCAGCTCGGCGCGTTCTTCTCGGGAATCGGCCTGATGAACGGGGGCGGGGGGATCGCCGGTGCGCTGTCGTACCCGCTCGGCACCCATTTCGACGTCCCGCACGGCCTCGCGCACGCGGTGTTCACGCCCGCGGTCGTCGGCTGGAACGTGGCACGCGGCAGCACTACGTACGCCGATTTGTACGACGCGCTGCCTGGCGCCACGCACACGCTCGACCGTGCCGGGAAGAGCCGCGAGTTCCATGCGCGGCTGGTCGAGATGTTCCGCGAGGTCGATGGACCCCTCACGCTCGGCGCGCTCGGCCTGGACGAAGACGCCGTGCCCCGTTTCTCGCGCATCGTCGCCGCGCAGACGCTGCTGCCCGCGTTCCAGCAGAATCCCGTGCCGTTTTCGGTCGAGGACGTGCCGGAGCTCGTGCGGAGCATGGGGTGAACACCGCATCTGGACGAAGGGAGAGATATGCCCGGTTTCGAGTTGATTGACGATCGTGAACGCGCGGCGGTGAACGAGGTGTTCGACCGCGGCGGCGTGTTCTTCCGCCACGGGTTCGATGCGATGCGGAAACACGTCTTCAAGGTGCGGGAGTTCGAGGACGCATTCGCGGCGGCCATGGGCGTGCGCTATGCGCAGTCGGTGACCTCGGGCACCGCGGCGCTCAAGGTGGGGCTCAAGGCGCTCGGCATCAAGCCCGGGGACGAAGTGATTACCCAGGCGCACACGTTCGTGGCGACCGTCGAAGCGATTCAGGAGTGCGGGGCGATCCCGATCGTCACCGACATCGACTGGTCGCTGAACATGGATCCGGCCGACCTCGCTCGCCGGATCACGCCGCGCACGAGGGCGATCGTTCCGGTGCACATGCTCGGCGTGCCGGCGCGGCTCGACGAGATCCTCGGCGTGGCCGACGCCGCAGGCATCCCGGTGCTCGAGGATACGGCGCAGGGACTGGGCGGCCGCTATCGCGGCAAGGCGCTCGGCACCGTCGGCACGGTTGGCACCTTCAGCTTCGATCACGGCAAGGTGCTCACGACCGGCGAAGGCGGCATGATCGTGACCAACGACGAGCAGACCTTCCTGCGTGCGCGGGCGTACCACGACCACGGCCACGAGAGTAATCCCGCGTTCCCGCGCGGCGAGGACACACGGCAGGAAGGCGGCTTCAACTACCGCATGATGGAGCTGCAGGGGGCGATCGGGCTCGTACAGCTGTCGAAGCTGCCGTACGCGCTCGAGCGGCAGCGGGAGAACAAGGCGCGGATCAAGCAAGCCCTGGCCCGGGTCCCCGGCCTTCGTTTTCGCGAACTGCCGGACGATCAGGGGGATGCGGGCGACTGCCTGGTCTTCTTCCTCGATACGCCCGAGGCGGCGAAAGCGGTCGCGTCAGACCTCGCGAAGGAGGGCATCGGGTTCAAGAACCTGCCCGGCGCCGTCGACTGGCACTTCGCGGGCACCTGGGATCACCTGTTCAAGGGGCACCCGGTCTACGGCAACACGCCCGCGTCGCAGCTGTGGCCGGAGTCCGAGCGCGTCCTGCGCAGCGCGATCGCGCTGCCGATCATGGTGAAGATGGAGCCGGCGCAGGTCGAGAAGCTCATCGCCAGCGTGACCCGCGTGCTCGAGACGGTATGTCAGTAATCAACTCCCCGGACTACCACGATTACTTCATCAAGGACGGGCGGTTCATCGGCGAGTTCGAGCAGATGTACCGCAACGTCGAGGATCCGTGGCTGTGCGCCGGCAAGAGCCATTCGCTCTACAACGACCTGCTGCTGGCGCTCGTGTCGCACGTCGCGCCGCCCGAAGGGGTGATCCTCGAGGCGGGCTGCGGCCTCGGCGCGCTCGCCGCGCGCATCAAGGAGTCGCTGCCGAAGGCCTCGGTGAAGGCGTGCGACGTGTCGCCGACGGCGGTCGAGAAGGCGCGCGCGCAGCATCCCGGGATCGACTTCTTCGTGCAGGATCTCACGCGCCTGCAGGACGCGCCGGTGCCCGCCGGCTCGCTCGACCTCGTCACGCTGGCACAGGTGTTGTGGTGCGTGCTGCCGTCGGCCCCCGACATCATGCGCGAGATCTTCCGCCTCCTGAAGCCGCAGGGCAGCCTGCTCGTGCTGCAGCAGTTCTACGGTGCGGACGAGCAGAAGTACGGCCGCGGCATCATCGAGGATCCGGCCGACTTCCTCACGATGGTGCGGGCCGCGGGATTCGCGATCGAGCAGGAGATCTACGTCAACCGCGAGCGGCCGTTGAACCTGCTCGCCTGGGCCGTGAAGCGGTGAAGGCCATCGCCCGGGTGAAGAGCACGGCGCGCCAGGCCTGGATGTCGGTATTCAGCAGCCACCCCTACGAGTATGCGGCGCGCGCTGCGTGGCTCGGCGCGCTCGTGCGCCGGCTGCCGCGATCGTACGTCGACGACATCGAGCGCGGGGTCTTCACCGGCCGCGGCGGGCTGATCGGGGCCATCGTCCGCGGCGAGCTCGAACGGAAGTACTACGCCAGCCCGGATGCGGCGCAGCAGCGGCGCATCCGCGATCTGTGGGGTGGCGAGGCCGGGCGCGCGTGGCACGCCGACAAGCTCGCGCGCTACAGCGATCGCGAACGATTCGAGCGCGAGTACCTGCCGTACCGGCAGCCGCTCGTCGATGCGCTGACCGAGCTCCTTGCCCGCGATCGGCAGTTTCACACACTCTGCGAGATCGGCACGGGCAACGGCTTGTTCCTCCGCTACCTGTCGGACCGGCTGCCGGCCATGCGCTTTGTCGGCATCGACCTCAACGCCGACCAGATCGCGGCCAACCGCCAGGTGTATGGCACCGCCCCGCTCGAGTTCGAGTCGATCGAAGCACTCGACTGGATTGAGCGGGAGGGCCGGCCCGGCACCTTGTTCGTGGCGTGCGGGACGCTCGAATGCCTGACCGGGCAGGAGCTGCACACCTTGCTGCGGCGCGTCGCCGGCACCTGCACCGTGGCTGCCTTCGGCATCGTCGAGCCGGTGAGCTTCGACATCGACACGGAGGTCGAGGCCCGGCCGCGCGGGGCGATGACCTACAGCCACAGCTACCCGCGGGTTTTCGCGGCGTCCGGGTTCACGGTGCGCAGCCTGCACCGGCGGCCAATCGATGCACGCGTGCCGTTCCTCGACAGCGTGTCGATGCTGGCGGTCTGCGGCGATGCCTGAGATGAAAGCGATGATCGGTGCCGGGCGGGCGAAGCTGGGACCGTTCGAAGTCGGCCGCGGACGTCCCGCGCTGGTCATCGCGGAAGCCGGAGTGAACCACAACGGCGATCCCGAAATGGCGCGGCGGCTGATCGACGTGGCCGCGGCCGCCGGCGCCGACGTGGTCAAGTTCCAGACGTTCACCGCCGAGCGCGTGGCCAGCGCCGCGGCGCCGAAGGCCGCATATCAGCGCGACACCACGGATCCGCGCCAGTCGCAGCTCGAGCTGCTGCGGACGCTCGAGCTTCCGGCGGCGGCGTTGCGCGAGCTGCGCGACTACGCGGCATCGCGGCAAATTGCGCTCGCCTCGACGCCGTTCGATCACGATGCCGTCGAC
>JBOGIX010000309.1:0-12334 GCA_050744685.1 Vicinamibacterales bacterium
GCCCCGCTCCGCTCGCCTGGCTCGCTCGCTGCGCTCACTCGCGGCTCCATTGCTTCACAGCCGCTCAGCGCCCGCTGCTCCCGTCGGCGATCGGGATGCGGATGTCGCGGCCGCGCCGCTCTTCGATGCGCGGCAGGGTGAGCCGCAGCTCGCCGCCGTTCAGCGCCGCGGAGGCCCGCCCGGCATCGAACGCGCCGGAGAGGCGCACTGCCCGCGCGAAACGCCCAAAGCTCCGCTCGGCGAGATGAAACGCCGCCTCGCGATGCCCGCAGTGCCCCGGCAGCTTGCGTCCGGCCACGATGAGTGTGCCTTGAGAGAAGAGGACCCGGAGATCGGCCACCGTGACGCCGGGGAGATCCATCACGATCTCGACCCCGCCGGCGGTCTCGAGCACGTCCATCGGCGGGGCGCACTCGCCGGCAGCCCCGGTCGACATCTCCCCCTCGAAGGCATGGCGGAACCGCTCGAAGTCGGTGATCGGCTGCTCGGGTTCCTCGCGTTCGCGATAACTGCGCGCCACAGTAAGCGTATTGTAGCGCGGAAGTCGGGACGATCCGGGCGGCAGCGCCTGCCCGATCGGCGCACATGGACGGAAGATCACGGTGGTGCAGATCCCATCCGGCATCGAGCACGGCATCCACGCGATTGCGGCCGACCGCCTCTCCGGCGCCACTTCGCTGGTGCTCTCGGGCGTCAAATTGCTGCGGACGGTCGCCGGCGAGGCAGCCCTGCTGCGAGAGGTGGCCAACCGTCTTGTCGCAGCCCAGCCGTTGATGGCCGGGTTTCGTACGGCGGCAGCGATTGCCACGACCTCGGTCGAGCCCGCGCGCGAGCTCGAGGCGCTGGCGCAGCGTATCAGCCGCGCTCCCGACACCATCGCCCGCATCGCGGTCCCGCTCATTCAACTGAGAAGGGACCAGGGGCGGCCCCTGGCAATCGTGACCTGCTCGAGGAGCCAGGTGGTCGAACGAACGCTGCTGGCACTGGCGCAGGCTGATTTGCTGCACGTGCGGTGCGCCGAATCGAGACCGGGGCGCGAAGGCGCGGCATTGGCCGAGGCGCTCGCCAGGCGCGGCATTCATGTCGATCTCTTCGACGATGCTGCCATCGGCGCAGCCATCCCCACCTCCGACGCACTTGTCGTCGGGGCCGACGCCGTGTCGAGTGACGGTTTCATCAATAAGGTAGGAACGGCTGGACTGGCGGCGCTGGCCCGGGTGCACGGGGTGGCGTCTTTCGTCATGACGGGGGCGGAGCGAGTCGTCACGGCCGAGGTGTTCCGCGCCCTTCCATTAGCCGCACCACCCCTGACGCCCGCACACGCCGACAAAGCTCAACTCCCGCGGGTCGTCCGCGAGGTGCTGTTCGAGCGTATCCCTGCAGCTCTGGTGGATCAGCTCATCACCGAGACGGGCTTACAGCTGTTTGACGATATATGAGTGTGTTTAGCTAATGTAATATGCTTGACAGACGCTAAGACATGCTTTATCTTTTTCTCAGACAATTTTTCCCGGCGCCAAGCCGGTCCTGTAAGAGGAGGAAAGACCATGGCAATCGTTCGTTGGGACCCGACGCGGGAGCTTGCCGGCATGGAGGTCGATCGGCTGAACCGCATGTTCTCGGACTTCGTCGGAGAGGCATTCAGCCGCGGCTGGGTGCCTGCGGTCGACATCTACGAGACTGACGATCACGAGGTCGTGCTGAAGGCGGAGCTCCCCGACATGAGACGGGAGGACATCAACCTCACGTTCGAGAACGGCGTGCTCACGCTCAGGGGCGAGCGGAAGTTCGATCAGGACACCAAGCGCGAGAGCTTCCAGCGCATGGAACGGCACTACGGGACGTTCTCCCGGTCGTTCACGCTGCCGAACACGGTCGACGCGTCGCGAATCAGCGCGTCCTACAAGGACGGCGTGCTGACGATTCGCCTCCCCCAGCGCGAGGAAGCGAGGCCGAAGCAGATCACCGTCAACGTGGAATAACGCCGCTGTCGCGGTCGACAGCGCTCCCGTCCAACGGGCCGGACCTCCGGCCCGTTGCGTTTGTACGGAGCAGCGCGGTGTGTGGCGGGTCCCGTGCGCGTTCTCGCGGGAGAGTGGAACTCAACGGCGGATTCAGGTAGTCTGTCGTATTGACCATGGTGCAGAACGCTGAAATGCCAGACACCGGCGCAGAGACTGAGCCGGTCGAGCCAGCCGCGCCCATCACCAGCCGTTTTCTCTTCGTGGACGTTGCCGCTCAGCGCGCCAAGCAGCTGCGGCGCGGTGCGCTGCCGCGTCTCGACCGCGCGCCGGCGCCACACAAGCTCGAGAGAATCGCGATGGAAGAGGTCCGGCACGGGCTGATCCACTACGACTTGCCGACCTCGGAAGACGTCGCGAAAAAACGCGGCCGCACCGGCGACTGAAGCACGGACGGCGGCACGCCTGCCGGAACATCTCTGCCGCTGCACCGTAAGTCCGGTGTAGGAGTGTGATCGGCGATGATTGAACTGGCGCTGCTGGTGATCGTCGGCGTGGCGATCGTGACAATGTTGCTGGCGGTCGCCACGGTGATCAAGCTGGTGTTCTGGGTGGTGCTTCTGCCGTTCCGGCTGGTGTTCTGGCTGCTCGGTGCGCTCTTCCTGCTTCCGCTGCTCCTCTTCAAGCTGCTGCTCGGCGGGCTCGCCCTCCTCGTCGTCCTGCCGATCGTCGCGATCGCGGCTGTGGCCGGCCTCGCCGCGATGCTGCTACCGCTCCTCCCGTTCGTGCTGCTGTTCGCGCTGATCTGGTACCTGGTGCGGCCGGAGCCGCAGGCACTGGTTCGGGGCTGACACTTTTCAATTTCCAACGTCCAACTCTCAACTCCCAAGACGCAGGGTGCGAGAGAGCGGGTAACAGTCGGGGCGTAAAGCTGGCTGGCTCGCCTTTCACCCGGCTGGTTCGAACGGTGCGCCTTGGGAGTTGGAAGGTACGTAGTTACGGGGTCTGTTCGTACGCGAGCTGACGGCTGCGCGCTGCGCGGCACGAAGCTGCGAAAGCACGAAGCGACGAAGGAGATGTGCATTTGACTGAGGGCAAGAGGACACGCGCCACCGGCTGGCCCTTCGGGCTGCGCGACGACACGACGATACGACGACGCGACAGCAGGGGAGCGTGCGCCACCAGCGTCAGGGCGTCGCTCGCCCGGCTATTCTTCTCCGGTACGACCGTTCGTTCCGGCCCCGCGGCTGACGGCACGGCGTTCGTGCCTCCGACGGCGTCGTGTCGTCGCATCGTCGTGAGGCGCGACGCGCAAGCCGTGGGCCCGGTAACAGCCACGACACGGCCGGAACCAATCACGCATCGACCCCGGTAAACAGATACGTTGGAAGTTGGAAGTTGACGACGAGTCTACTGCCCGGGAAGCGTAGGCGGCAGCCGTTCATGCCAGTCGGTCGCCGCCTCGTACACCGCCGCAACGCGGAGCGCGGCGGCTTCGTCCATCTTCGCAGCGGTCAGTTGTAATCCCACTGGTAAGCCCTCGCCCGTCACCCCGCAGGGGACGGTGATGGCGGGAACGCCTGCGAGGTTGGCGCCCACGGTGAACACGTCGGCCAGATACATGAGCACGGGATCCGACGTGCGCTCGCCGAGCTTGAACGCGCCGGTGGGGCTGGTCGGCAGCGCGATCACGTCCGCCCGCTCGAAGGCGGCATCGTAATCGCGGCTGATCAACGTGCGGACCTGCTGCGCCTTCCGGTAGTACGCGTCGTAGTAGCCGGCGCTGAGCACGTAGGTACCGAGCATGATCCGGCGTTTCACTTCCGCGCCGAAGCCGCCTCCTCGCGTGCGCTCGTACATCTGCACGAGCGTACGATCCTCGCCAGCCGCCCTGATCCCATAACGAACGCCGTCGTAACGCGCCAGGTTGGAGCTGGCTTCCGCCGTGGCGATCAGGTAGTACGCGGCGATGCCGTGACCGCTGTGGGGAAGCTCCACTGTGACCAGCGTGGCGCCGGCCCGTTCGAGCACCACGAGCGCCTGTTCCAGCGCTTCCAGTACGCCTGCTTCCACGCCCTCCTGCAGCAGCGCGCGAGGGACTCCGACGCGCACGCCCTTCAACGACGTCGTCGTGACGGCTTCGCCGCAGTCGGGCACGTGAGCAGGCGTGGACGTCGAGTCCCTGGGGTCATGTCCGGCCATCACGCTGAACGCCAACGCGGCATCCTCGACGGTGGTGGTGATGGGACCGATCTGATCCAGGGACGATGCGAAGGCGAGCAGGCCGTAACGCGACACACGTCCGTATGTCGGCTTCAATCCGACCACACCACAGAGCGCAGCGGGCTGGCGAATGGATCCGCCCGTGTCGGAGCCGAGCGCAAGGGGCACCATTCTCGCTGCGACCGCGGCGGCCGAACCGCCGCTCGACCCTCCAGGAATACGCTCGAGATCCCACGGGTTACGCGTGATGCCGAACGCCGAGTTCTCAGTGGACGATCCCATCGCGAACTCGTCGCAGTTCGTCTTGCCGACGATGACGGCGCCGGCTGCTTCGAGTCGTTCGACCGCCGCCGCGTCGTAGGGCGGACGGTAGCCCTCCAGCACACGCGACGCCGCCGTTGTCGGCATGTGCTTCGTGCAGATGTTGTCTTTGACCGCGACGGGCACCCCGAGGAGCGGCAGTTGCGCGAGCTCGGAGCGGCGGCGATCGATGTCGGCCGCGCGGGCCAGCGCGTACTCTTCGTCCACCCAGCGAAACGCGCGGATCGTCTCGTCGGCGGCGCGGATCCGGGCAATCGCGGCCTGGCAGACCTCGACAGCCGAGGTGCGCCCCGAGGCGACCGTGCGGCGGATTTCGGCGGCAGTCGCCGGCGGTGTCATGCGCCGAGCACCCGTGGTACTTTGAACAGGCCGGCCGAGCGATCGGGCTCGGGCGCCGCACGGAGCGCCTCGTCCCGCGGCAGCGACGGCCGCTCTTCGTCCTCGCGAAGCGTGGCGGTGAGGGCGAGCGGGTGCGAGGTGGGTGGGACCGAGGTGGTGTCGACCGCCTGGACCTGCTCGGCGTACTCGAGGATGCCGGCAAGCTGGCGCGCGAAGAGCTCGAGCTCGTCGTGCGACAGGTCGAGACGGGCGAGATGCGCGATGCGCGCCACCTCCTCGATGGTCAGTGCTGAAGACATGTCGCGATGCTAACACGGCGTCGAGGCGCCGCCATTCGACGGCGGGCTCGCCGACGCCCGCACACAGGTGAGAGCGATGCCGAGCAGGCCGGCGGCGGTGGCGGGTACGTGGTATCCGGGTAGCGCCGGTGCCCTCACGCGCGAGGTCGATGGCTACGTGCAACGCGCCGGTGAGTGGCCGGGCGGGTCGATTCGCTCGGTGATTGCGCCGCACGCGGGGCTGATGTTTTCCGGCCCGGTTGCCGCGCATGCCTACAAGGCCGCGGCCACGCAGTCGTTCGAGGTGGCGGTACTCGTAGGGCCTTCGCACTTCGTCGGCTTCGAGGGGGTCGCGCTCTTTCCCGACGGTGCGTTCACCACCCCGCTCGGCGACGCGCGGATCGACGACCGCGGTGCGCGTGCCATGTCCGCCTCGTCCATCGTCCGCTCACTTCCGCAGGCGCATCAGCGCGAGCACTCGCTCGAGATGCAGCTGCCGTTCCTGCAGCGGTTGCTGCCGGACGTGCCGATCGTGCCGCTGCTCATCGGCCACCAGACGCGCGACACGATCGTGGCGCTCGGCGGCGCGCTGGCCACGGCCTTTCGCGACCGCCGGGCGCTGCTCGTGGCGAGCACCGATCTCTCACACTATTTCGACGCGCGCCGCGCACAGGAGCTGGACGGGCGTGTGCTGGCACGGATTGACGCCTTCGATCCGGACGGCCTGCTGGATCTGTTCGAGCAGTACCCGGAGGACGAGCGCGGACGTCATGTCGCCTGCGGCGGCGGCGCCGCGATTGCCGTGATGATGGCGGCGCGCGCGCTCGGCGCACGATCGGGACGCGTGCTCCATTACGCGCACTCCGGCGAAGTCTCCGGCGACTACGACGGCGTCGTCGGCTACGTGGCGGCGGTGTTCGGCTCGTTCGAGGGGGGAGCGCATGCTGGGTGAGGCCGAGCGCCGCGCCTTGCTGGATCTGGCGCGCGCCTCGATTGTGTCGGCAGTCCACGGCGGCGCCGGGATTGATCCGGAACCGCTCGACCTGCCCGATGTGTCGGGCGTCTTCGTCACCATCACGCGGTGCGGCGAGCTCCGCGGCTGCCTCGGCACGCTGCACAATCGCGCCGGCCTGGCGCGGGAGGTGGCGCGCTGCGCGGTCGATTCGGCCCGCGAGGATCCGCGCTTCACCCCGGTCCGTCCCGAAGAGCTTCCCGAGCTTCACCTCGAAATCTCGGTGCTCGGCCCGCTCGAGCCGATCGAGCCGCGGCCGGATGCGTTCGAGATCGGCCGGCACGGCCTCGTCGTGGAGGAGCGGGCGCATCGCGGCCTGCTGCTGCCGCAGGTCGCGACCGAATGGGGCTGGACCCCGGAACAGTTCCTGCGCCAGACGTGCCTCAAGGCCGGACTTCCGGCCGACGCGTGGCGGCGTGGTGCACAGCTCTATCGCTTCACGGCGGAAGTCTTCGGCTACTGAGAGGCCGTGAATGAAGGGCCGCGAGTGAGCGCAGCGAGCGAGCCACGGGAGCCGCCTTCGCGCTGTGCGCGACGGCAGCCAGGGCGGAGCGGCCATTGGGGACGGGAGCGCTTGCCCGCCGTAGCTTTAGCGAAGGCGGGAGCGTGTCAGGGGGTCCGGCCAGCCTTCGCCAAGGCTCCGGCGGCCCGCCCTAGCTTCAGCGAAGGCGGGGGGACGAAGTCCCCCGGTGGAACCTGATGCCCCGGCTCGGCGCGCATCTCTCCATCGGCGGTGGTCTCCCGCGCGCGGTCGATCGCGCCGTGGCGTCGCGGTGCGAGGCGCTGCAGATCTTCACCAAGTCGGCGGGGCAGTGGCGCGCGCGCGTCCTGCCGCCCGACGAGATCGTCCTGTTCCGCCGGCGTGTGGCCGAGACCCGCATCCAGCCTGTCGTGGCGCACAACAGCTACTTGATCAACATCGCCGCCGCCGCGCCGTCGCTCCGCGCGCAGTCGCAGGCCGCCCTGGAGGAGGAGTACGACCGGGCCGAGGCGCTGGATCTGATGGGGCTCGTCATGCACCCCGGCTCGTACACCACAGGTACCGAAGCCGAAGGCCTGCGGTTGATCGCGACGGGCCTGCGTCAGCTGCTCGACGCGCGCCCCGACTCTGCGCCGCTCATCCTGCTCGAGCACACCGCCGGGCAGGGCACGAACCTCGGTCACCGGTTCGAGCACCTCGCGACGATTCTCGACCTGCTCGACGGCTCGCCGCGCATCGGCATCTGCCTCGATACCTGCCACCTCCTGACTGCCGGCTACGACATCGTCTCGGCGGACGGCTACGAGCGGACGTTCCGCGACCTCGATCGACTCGTCGGGCTGGATCGGATCAAGGTGTTCCACGTGAACGATTCGAAAAAGCCCTGCGGCAGCCGGGTCGATCGTCACGAGCACATTGGCAAGGGCTGTCTCGGACTGGAGCCGTTCCGCCGGCTGCTGAACGATCCCCGTTTCGCCGGGCTGCCGATGCTGCTCGAGACGCCGAAGCTCGAGACACCGGAGAGCCGCCGCAAGAGCGACGCCGACCCCTGGGACGTGCGCAATCTTCGGACACTGCGCCGGCTCATCCGGAAGGTATAGTCACAACATGCGCACCCGCTGCCTGGTTTTCGTCGCGCTGCTTGGTGCGGCGACGGTCACATCGCCGACCGGCGTGTCGGCGTGGGGCTTCGACGCCCACCGCTACATCATGACTCGCACCATCGAGCTCCTGCCGATCGAGATTCGGCCGTTCTTCCGGCACTACCAGACCGCGATCGTCGAGCACGTCATCGATCCGGACCTGTGGCGCACCGCCGGGTGGGAGGAGGAATCGCCGCGGCACTTCCTCGACATGGATGCGTACGGGCCGCACCCGTTCGAGGCGCTGCCGCACGACTACGACGAGGCGGTGAAGAAGTACGGCGAACCGTTCGTCAGGCGCAACGGGCTCATCCCGTGGCGCACCGAGGAGATCTACACGCGGCTCGTCGAAGCGTTCACGCAGAAGGCGGGCTACTCACGGGAGAACATCAAGTTCTTTTCGTCGGTGCTGACGCACTACGTGTCGGACGCGCACGTGCCGTTCCATGCCGCGCTCAACCACGACGGTCAGCTGACCGGGCAATGGGGACTGCACTCGCGGTTCGAGAGCGAGCTGTTCGAGCGCCTTCGACCGGAGCTGCGCGTCAATCCGAAGCCGGTCACCACGCTCCCGCCCGCGCGCGAGTTCATCTTCAGGACCCTGACCGAGAGCTTTCCGCTGACCGAGCCGATTCTCGCTGCGGACAAGGCGGCTGTCGCGGGACGCGAGCTCTATGACGATGAGTACTTCCGGCTGTTCGGCAGCCGCGTGAAGCCGGTGCTGGAGCAGCGGCTGGCCGACGCGATCACCGCGTCTGCGTCGCTCGTCACGGCCGCGTGGATCGACGCCGGCAGGCCGGCCCTGCCTGTCGAGCAGCCGCGGATCCCGCGCAAGGTGCAGCGGGATCGGCGCCCTTGACGACTTACAGTTGATTGGTGTCGCTCTCAGCTCTCACAGCCGTGAACGAATCGCGCGTTTCAATCGTGTGGCTTCCGCCTTCAGGCGGAAGATCCTGTCCGCGCCGCAGTCTTCCTGCTGAAAGCCGGAAGCTACCCAGCATTTATTGACAGAACGCTGACCGCTGACAGCTATGCGGAAATCACCGCATGGCAAGTGAATTCCCGGGTCAGGCGGTCTTCTCGCTTTCGCCCGACTTTCCGCCGAACCGTTTCTCGATCGCGCGCTCGACGGGGGTAAGTACCAGCAGTGCCGCCAGCGTGACGCCCGTTGCGATAAAAGCCAGGTGATACTCTCCGCCCCCGGCGGCAACGCCAACGGCGGCATTGACCCAGACCGTGGCCGCGGTCGTGAGCCCCTGGATGCCGCTGTCGGTGCGCATGATCGCGCCCGCGCCCAGGAAGCCGATGCCGGTCACGATCTGGGCTGCGACGCGGCCCGGATCCCCGCTTCCCTCGGCCGCCAGCTCGTACGACATCAGCGTGAACAGCGCCGCGCCGACCGCGATGAGGATGTTGGTGCGCAGCCCGGCGCTCTTCTGCCGCAGCTCCCGTTCGAAGCCGAGCAGTGCCCCGAGGAGCGCAGCCGTGAGAAGCCTGATCGTCAGCTCGGCGTCAGTCAGTGGCAGCATGGTCGCCGCTCATCGTGGCATATCCGTTGCAGTTTTCCATGGCGCCGCGAGGCGGCAGGAGGATGAGCGCCGATGCTTTGGACAATCGTTGCCATATTGCTGCTCTTCTGGGTGGTCGGGCTGGCCATGGATGTCGCCGGTGGATTGATCCATCTCCTCCTGGTCATCGCGCTCGTCGTGATCGTGTTTCGGCTGATCAGCGGGCGGCGGGTGGTGTGAGTCGGCGGATCCACTCGTGAGCCCTCGAGGCTGACGAACGCGCCTTCGGCCGGTGACGCACCCGCCTTACGGGACGATCCACAGCCGCGTGCGATCGAGAGGTACTTCGACGGCCTTGTGCCGGGTCGATCGGTTGTTGCGGGTCACCTGGATATCGTACAGCCCGGCCGGAACGACATAGAGCGTGTAGCCGTCGCCCGGCGCCGCAGCAATCGCCTGATCATGACTGCCCTCGCTGAACAGGGCGACGCTCAGGGCGGCCGCGGCGCGCTCCGTCTGCGGCCGGATCTGCAGCGCTCCGAAACCGGTCGTGAAGTTGATGACTTCCAGGTGATGGCCTGCTTCGTCGGGGTAGGGCATCACCACGAGACGCTGCGCCCATCGGATATTGAGCACCCGCCCGTCGCGTTCGCGCACCGCCTGCACGTCGTAGATGCCGGGTGGCACCTTCACGAGCACGCGTGGCTCGATCGCGGCCACCCGCCCGACCGGCTGGCCCCGCTCACCCGCGCGGTGCACGGTCACGCGGGTTTCGCCGGTCACGTCTTCCGTTCCGGCGAAGACGCGGATCTCGAGCGTGAGCAGCTCAGTCGGCGGATGTGCGAGCAGAAGCGCACAGACCAGCAGACCCAGGTGCGACATTGCAGGATATTACTCGTTTCTCTGCATATTCGAACCGCCGCGAACCTGCTATCGTAGACTCGTCCATGGACGTGTATCTGGTGCCCGTCGGCGCGGACCGCCACGAGCTGTACTGCGAGATTCCTGACGAGCCCGACGAGACGCCCGGCGAGCCGCCGACGGGATATTTCCGCCGCCTGATGCACCGGTTTCGTGAAATGCTCGCGGAGGCCGAACGCGAGCGCCGGCACGGCTGGCCCGACAGCGCGCCGCGCGGCTGGGCAAGCCGGCTGCGCGCCCGGACGATGCGGTGGGTGGCCGAGAGCATTGCCGAGCAGCGGCTGCTCTGGCACCTGCGAAGTCAGACGGAGGCGTGCCTACACTTTCCGGACGATCTCGAAGATGCGGACGCCGTGCGGCTGCTGCGCCAGCAGCTCGGGCGCGACTTCGACAAGCATCGGTTCTGGCTGGCCATCGACTCGGTCGGCTTCATCCTGTCCGGGCTGCTGATGCTCGTTCCCGGGCCGAACCTGCTCGCCTACTATTTTGCGTTTCGGCTCGTCGGCCACTACCTGTCGCTCCGCGGCGCGAAGCGGGGACTGAGCGGCATCACCTGGCGCACCGAGCGCAGCGCGCCGCTCACCGAGCTGCGCCGCGTGCTCGGCCTCGATCCGTCCACGCGCGAGCCGCGCGTGCACGCGGTGGCCGAGACGCTTCGTCTCGAGCATCTCGTCACGTTCTTCCAGCGGAGCGCAGTCTCTACGTGACGCTGCAGGAGATTGCCGATCGCCTCGAGTGCCGGCTCGAAGGGGATGGCTCGATCGAAGTCAGCGGCGTGGCCACGCTCGAAGATGCGGGTCCCGGCGACATCACCTTCTTCGCCAACGCGCGATATGCGCCTGAGCTGCGGCGGACCCGCGCCGCGGCGGTGATTGCCGCCCGCGAGGCCGAAGGGGCGCCGTGCGCCGTGTTGCGTGCCGACGAGCCCTACGTCACCTTCGCGCGCGCCGTCGAACTGTTCGCCGACGGCTGGCGGCCACCCGCTGGCGTCCACCCCCTCGCGTGTGTGGAAGCGGAGGCGTCGATCGCCCCGGACGCCAGCATCGGACCGTTCGTGCTGGTCGGCAGGGGAGCGCGGGTCGGCGCCCGGACCATCGTGTACTCCCACGTCACGATCGGGCGCGACGCGGAGATCGGCGACGACTGCGTGATCCATGCACAGTCGTCGGTCCGCGAACGCGTACGCATCGGCAACCGCGTCGTCCTCCAGGACGGCGTCGTCATTGGCGGCGACGGCTTCGGGTTCGCGCGGCGCCGCGACGGCACGCACTACAAGATTCCGCAGATTGGCGGCGTGATCGTCGAAGACGACGTGGAGATCGGCGCCAACAGCGCGGTAGATCGCCCGGCCGTCGGCGAGACGCGCATTGCGGCGGGGACGAAGATCGACAACCTCGTGCAGGTCGCGCACGGCGTGACGATCGGCCGCAACGTGGTGCTGGCCGCCCAGGTCGGCATCGCCGGGAGCAGCGTGATCGAGGATCAGGTCACGCTGGCGGGCCAGGTGGGCGTGGCCGGCCATCTCACGATCGGGAAAGGCACCATCGCGACGGCCCAGACCGGCATCCCCAATTCCGTGGACCCTGGGTCGTTCATCTCCGGGTATCCGGCCATCTCCAATCGCGACTGGCTGAAGGCGTCGGCGGTGTTCCGCAAGCTGCCCGAGCTCCGCAAGCTCGTGGCCGATCTCGAGCGCCGTATCGAGGAGCTCGAAAGCGCCGGTCGCGAAAAGATTTAGGCGCCTGACGATTGGTCACACGATTGGGCCCGCTGCCCGGGGTGCGCGCCCCGGATCTGCCATAATCAGTCCTGCATGACTTGCCATTCCAGGAAGCGACTGGCTGCCGGAATCCTCGCGTTTGCGGCGCTGCTGGCGGTCGACCCGGCCGTGCGTGCGGCCGTGAGGCCTCCCAAACTCGACTACACGATGACGACGCTGGCGAACGGCCTGCAGGTGGTCTTCCTGGAGGATCACTCGACACCGATCGTGCACGCCGAGATCTGGTATCACGTCGGCTCGAAGAACGAGAAGCCCGGACGCACCGGATTCGCGCATCTGTTCGAACACATGATGTTCAAGGGGTCGAAAAACGTCTCGCCCGAGGAGCACTCGTCGATCATTTCGACGGTCGGCGGACAGACCAACGC
>JBOGIX010000310.1:0-3519 GCA_050744685.1 Vicinamibacterales bacterium
GGATAGAGCTGTACCAGCGCCGGGTTCGACATGAGGGTCCAGAGCACGCTGACGTACTCCCGCATCACCGCCGTGCCCGCGACCGCCCACCCGATGACGAGCTGACCGGCCACCGACGTTACGGCTCCGCACACCGCACGCCACTCCCGGCACACGAGCAGGACGACACCCGCCACGAGCCCGAGCTGTGGCTTGTAAGCGAGCATGCCGATCGCCAAACCCGCCGCAAATGCCCGGCGGCGCCGGAACGCCGCCAGCGCCACGGCAAAGAAGCACAGCGTGAACGCGCTCAATTGCCCGTATCGGACGACCGTCAGGAACAACGGCGAGGCGCCGGCAATCAGCACCACCAGCCAGCGGTCCTCCTGGAGCGCTGCGCATTCTCTCCATATCAGCCAGATGCTCAGCGCGTACACGATGGCACTCAACCCGAGGAAGATCCCGAGCGCCGAGACAAACGGCAGCAGCGCGAACGGCGCAAACGCGACCGCGATCGCCGGCGGATAGTTGGCATGGCCCGCGTAGAGCCCGAGCTCGGGATGAATGCGCCGCCGCCCTTCCGCGAGATGCGCGTCCGCGTCGTAAAGAACGTCCGCTCGGCCCTCCAGCATCAACGACCCCATGACGTAGTACTGGATGAAGTCCGATCCCTTGAACCGGCCGGCGCGATCGATCAAACCGGGCGTCGCCATCATGTAGGCGTACAGCCCCCATCCGAGCACCAGCACACCTGCCGCCCACGCGCGCACCCGCCGGCGAGTGAACAACCGGGCAACACGGGGCACCACGCCGTGGTTTTCGCCCGTTGCAGCGATCTCCGGGTCCATCACGCCGATCCTATCCTTTGGTCCGGGTCGGATCGTTGGGCTCGTCAACTCCCAACCTCCAACGTATTTGTTTACCGGGGTCGCTGGGTGATTGGTTCCGACCGTGTCGTGTCTGCTACCGGGCCCACGGCTTGCGCGTCGCGCCTCACGACGATGCAACGATGCGACGACGCGACGCCGTCGGAGGCACGATCTCCGTGCCGTCAGTCAGATGCATATCTCCTTCGTCGCTTCGTGCCTTCGCGGCTTCGTGCCCCGCAGCGCGCAGCCGTCAGCTCGGGTGCGAACAGACCCGGCAGCTACGTACCTCCCAACTCCCAAGGCGCAAGGTCGAAGGTGCGGGGCGGCCGTCGACGCAACCAGCTATGAGGCACGACGTTCAACCAGATGGTTCGACCCTCGCGAGTTGGGAGTTGGAAGTTGGGCGTTGGAAGTTGAAGATATTCAGCCCCCTCCACGCAGAATCTGCCGGCATTGACATCCAGCGAGTGCGCAGTTTCTGCAATGCGCACCGCCGACGCAACCGCAAACACTCACAAATCCACACCCGTCTCAATCGGCACTCCCCTTGCCATCGTCTCGGGCAGGATGCCCTGGCAGACTGGCGACCGGCTCACTGTTCGCGCCGCCGATTGGCGGGTGATCCGATCGACTGTCTTCCCGGACTGTGAAGCGATCGATCTGGCACGCGCGCGTGATGCGGACACACGAACGCTGCTGGTGCCCTTCGACCGCCCGCGCCGGTCGCCGCCGCCGCGCCTGAAGGTCGTCTCTCGTCGTCGCTGGGCGCACGAAGTCCGCGAGCTCGTCGAGGTGATGTATCCCTACGGAGGGCTGCGTTTCTGCCCTCAGGGCATTCGCCTCATGGCGTATCAGCTCGAGCCCGCCCTCGCGATGCTTCGCCATGGCGTCACGAGGGTCCTCGTGGCTGATGATGTCGGCCTTGGAAAAACGATCGAAGCCGGGCTCGTCATCAGGGAGCTGGCCCTCGGCTGCCCTCTCGCGCGCACGCTCGTCCTGTGCCCGGCCGCGCTTCGGCCGCAGTGGATGCGCGAGCTCGCCACGCAGTTCGACCTTCGAGTGGTCGATGCCGACGCCGCGTGGCTGCGCGAAGCCGCGCGCACTCTGCCGCCGGACGTCAATCCCTGGTCGCTGCCGGGCGTCTATCTCGCCTCCATGGACCTGATCAAACGGCCGGAGGCGCTGCACCCGCTCGAAGACGTGCGGTGGGATCTGCTGGTGGTGGACGAAGCTCATGCCGCGGCGCCAGGCACCCACCGCCGTGCCGCCATCCACGCGCTCGCGTGCCGTGCCGCGCAAGTCATGCTGCTCACGGCAACGCCGCACTCGGGCAGCGACGCCCAGTTTGCGTCCCTGTGCAGCCTCGGCTCTCCACCCACCGCCGCGCCGATCGTCCTGTTCAACCGATCGCGAGCCGAGGCGGCGCTCGGGGCTGCGCCCGTCCGCAGCACGGTGCTGGCCGTCTCCCTGTCGCCCGCAGAGCTCGCGATGCATCGACTGCTCGAGGCCTACACGGCGCGTGTGTGGACAGAGTCCCGGCGGCGGCAGGACGCTGCAGGCGAGCTCGTCGCCACGCTCCTGCGAAAACGGGCGCTGTCGAGCGCGGCATCGCTCGCGATCTCTGCGAGACGACGGCTGGCGCTGATGGCGAGAGCGGCGCCGATTCCATCACAACTGCTGCTGCCGCTCGACGAAGAGGACGTGCCGCAGGACGAGCAACCTGAGGGGGTGCTGGGCGCACGCGGACTGAATGACGCCGACGCGGACAGGCGGGCATTGAGCGCGATAGCGGATGCGGCCGACGCCGCTGCCGGCGCCGAAGCCAAGGTGCTGGCGCTCGTCAGGCTGCTCAGGCGCGCGCGCGAGCCGGCGATCGTCTTCTCCGAGTATCGCGACACGGCCGGCCGGCTGGCGGCCTGCCTGGCGGACGCCGGGCATCGCGTGTGGCTGCTTCATGGCGGGCTCACGGCAATGGAGCGCGAACGGGCGATTGGCGCGTTCACGACGGGCAGCAGCCTGCTCGTCGCCACCGACGCCGCATCCGAGGGCCTCAATCTGCACCACACCTGCCGGCTCGTGATTCACTTCGAGCTGCCCTGGACGCCGTCGCGCCTCGAGCAGCGGTGCGGCCGAGTGAATCGCATCGGCCAGTCGCGGCGGGTCCACGAGATCGCGCTGGTTGGCCGCCACACGTCTGAACAGCTGGTGCTGGTGCCGCTGCTGCTGCGCGCGGCGCGCGCGCGGGGCTTCGCGCGCACGTCGCTGATGGATCACCTCAGCGAGTCCCGTCTTGCCGGCCACGTTCTCGCGGGCGCTCCACTCGAATCGCCGGCGCTCGACTCCGCGTCAGCCACGACGTCCCTGCCCGGCACGCTGGACTTGCGCGACGAGGCACGGATGGAAGTCCGGCGCCTCGAGCTGGTACGTCGGCTCGCGGTAAATCGCCTGTCCATTCGGCCCCGGCACTCCCGCAGGATCGTGTCGATCGCGTGCGAGGCGCGGGCCGGGCGATTGTCGGAGTCGGCGGCAATCGTCCTGGATGTGCAGCTGCACACGACCGGCGGGGAGCTCGTAGAGCGGCTGGCGACGGTCGTGTCGTTCGAGATCGCGGGCGCCCGCTGGCCTCGCCAGGCCTCGCGGCTGCAAGAACAGGTCGAGCGGCTGCTGCCCG
>JBOGIX010000311.1:0-5692 GCA_050744685.1 Vicinamibacterales bacterium
GGTGCGACGATCGCCGGTTCTTCTTCGTCGTGAGCCTCTCGTCGCGCACGCTCATCTACAAGGGGATGCTGGCCGCCAACCAGATCGCGGGCATGTTCCCCGATCTGACCGACCCGGCGCTCGAGTCGGCGCTCGCGCTCGTGCACCAGCGGTTCAGCACGAACACCTTCCCGTCCTGGCCGCTCGCGCACCCGTATCGCTACGTGGCGCACAACGGCGAGATCAATACGCTCAGGGGCAACATCAACTGGATGCACGCGCGGGAAGCCCTGCTCGCGTCCGAGGTACTCGGCGACGACCTCCGGAAGATTCTGCCCATCGTCCGCGAAGGCGGCAGCGACAGCGCGATTTTCGACAACGTGCTCGAGCTGCTGCTGATGGCCGGGCGGTCGCTGCCGCACGCCATTCTGATGATGATCCCCGAGCCGTGGCAGAACAACGACACGATGAACCCCGAGCTGCGGGCGTTCTACGAGTATCACGCCTCTCTGATGGAGCCGTGGGACGGTCCCGCATCGATCGCGTTCACCGACGGGACCGTGATCGGCGCCGTGCTCGACCGCAACGGGCTCTGGCCGTCGCGCTACTACGTCACGAAGGACGATCTGGTCGTGATGGCGTCGGAAGTCGGCGTGCTCGACATCCCCGCGGAAGATGTGCTCATCAAGGAGCGGCTGCACCCGGGCCGGATCTTCCTCGTGGATACTGCACAGGGCCGCATCATCTCCGACGAGGAGCTGAAGATGCAGCTCGCCCGCGAGCGCCCGTATGCGGCGTGGCTGCAGGAGCACCTGATCCCGATCGAGGATCTGGAGCCGGCGCCGTTTCTGCCCCCGCCGGATCATGAAACCGTGCTGCGGCGGCAGCAGGCCTTCGGGTACACGCAGGAAGACGTCGAGATCCTCCTGGGTCCGATGGCCCGCGCGGGCGAAGAACCCATCGGCTCGATGGGGACGGACACGCCGCTCGCGGTCCTCTCCCAGCGTCCGCGCCTGCTGTACGACTACTTCAAGCAGCTGTTCGCGCAGGTGACCAACCCGCCGCTCGATGCGATTCGCGAGGAGCTCGTCACCTCGATGGAATCGACGATCGGGCCGGAGCGGAACCTGCTGCATCCCGAGCCGGAATCGTGCCGGCAGATCGTCGTCAAGTACCCCATCATCGACAACGACCAGGTCGCCAAGCTGCGGCACATCGACATGGCGGGGTTTCGATCGGTCACGCTGCCAATGCTGTACGCGCCGGCGGAGGGCGGCGCGGGCCTGGAACGCGCGATGGATCGCCTGCGCGAGCAGGCCCAGCAGGCCGTCGCCTCCGGACACACGATTCTGATCCTGTCGGACCGCGGCGTCACCGACAGGCTGGCGCCCGTTCCGAGCCTGCTCGCGACCGCCGGCGTGCACCATCACCTGGTGCGCGAAGGCCTGCGCACGCGCTGCGCGCTCGTCGTGGAATCGGGCGACGCCAGGGAAGTGCACCATGTGGCGCTGCTCATCGGCTACGGCGCCGGCGCCGTCAACCCGTATCTCGCGTTCGAGACGCTGGACGACATGATTCATCAGCGTGTGCTCGAAGGCGTGACGCACGAGCGCGCGGTCCTCGCCTACATCAAGGCGCTCAACAAGGGCATCCTCAAGGTCATGTCGAAAATGGGGATCTCGACGCTGCAGAGCTACTGCGGCGCGCAGATCTTCGAGGCGATCGGCCTGGATCGCGCCTTCGTCGATCGGTACTTCACGTGGACCGCCTCGCGCATCGGCGGCGCGGACATCAACGTGATCGCCAGAGAAGCGCTCGAGCGGCACCGCCGCGCGTTTCCGCCGCGCAATCTCCTTGCGACCGACTTGGAGACCGGCGGCGAGTACAAGTGGCGGCGCGACGGAGAGATGCACCTGTTCAACCCCGAAACGGTGCACAAGCTGCAGCACGCCACCCGCAGCGGGCAGTACGCGATTTACAAGGAGTACACCGCGCTCGTCAACGATCAGAACCGCAGCCTGGGCACGCTGCGCGGCCTGCTCGGGCTGAAGCGGGCGCCCACGCCGGTTCCGCTCGAGGACGTCGAGCCGGTCGAGGCGATCCTCAAGCGGTTCGCCACCGGCGCCATGTCGTACGGCTCGATCAGCCAGGAAGCGCACGAAACGATCGCGATCGCCATGAACCGGCTCGGTGCGAAATCGAACACCGGCGAAGGCGGGGAGGATGCCGCGCGGTATCAGCCGGATGCCAACGGCGATTCGCGCCGGAGCGCCATCAAGCAGGTCGCCTCCGCACGGTTCGGGGTCACGAGCGAGTACCTGGTGAACGCGGACGACCTGCAGATCAAGATGGCGCAGGGCGCCAAGCCCGGCGAGGGCGGACAGCTGCCCGGGCACAAGGTCTATCCGTGGATCGCAAAGGTCCGGCACTCGACACCCGGCGTGACGCTGATCTCTCCGCCGCCGCACCACGACATCTATTCGATCGAGGATCTCGCGCAGCTCATTTACGACCTGAAGAACGCGAACAACAGGGCGCGCATCCACGTGAAGCTGGTGGCGGAAGTCGGCGTGGGCACGGTCGCGGCCGGCGTGGCGAAGGCGCACGCGGACGTCGTGCTGATTTCCGGCCACGACGGCGGCACCGGCGCCTCGCCGCTGACCTCCATCAAGCACAGCGGTGTGCCGTGGGAGCTCGGGCTCGCAGAGACACAGCAGGTGCTGGTCCTCAACAGGCTGCGCGACCGGATCGTGGTGCAGGTCGACGGCCAGCTGCGGACGGGACGGGACGTCGTCGTGGCGGCGCTGCTCGGGGGCGAGGAGTTCGGGTTCTCGACCGCGGCCCTCGTCGTGTCCGGCTGCATCATGATGCGCGTCTGCCACCTCAATACGTGTCCGGTCGGCATCGCGACGCAGGATCCGGAGCTCCGCAAGAACTTCAACGGCAAGCCCGAGTTCGTGGAGAACTACTTCCGGTTCGTCGCCGAAGACGTTCGCGAGCTGATGGCCGAGCTCGGGTTCCGGACGATGGACGAGATGGTCGGCCGCGCGGATTGCCTGGAGATGCGGCCGGCGATCGCGCACTGGAAGGCCAAGGGGGTCGATCTCGAGCGCGTCCTGTATCAGCCGGAGGTCGCCGACACCGTGGGGCGTCGAGCCGTTCGCGCGCAGGACCACGGCCTCGAGCGCGCGCTCGACGTCGAGCTGATCAAGCGGGCATCCGCAGCGATCGAGCGGCGGGAACCGGTCCAGATCGAGATGGCCATCCGCAACGAGCACCGTACGGTGGGCACGATGCTGGGTGCGGAGGTGACGCGGAGATACGGCGGCGGCGGTCTGCCGGAGGACACGATTGGCGTGCACTTCACGGGCTCGGCGGGCCAGAGCTTCGGTGCGTTCGTTCCCCGTGGCATCACGCTCTCCCTCGAAGGGGACGCGAACGACTTCTGGGGCAAGGGCCTTTCGGGTGGGAAGCTGGTCGTCTATCCGCCCCGGCAATCGACGTTTGCGTCGCACGAGAACGTGATCGTCGGCAATGTGTGTCTCTACGGGGCGACCGGAGGGGACGCGTACGTCCGCGGCATTGCGGGCGAACGGTTCGCGGTGAGGAACAGCGGCGCATCCGCAGTGGTCGAAGGGGTCGGCGATCACGGGTGCGAGTACATGACCGCGGGCCGTGTCGTCGTCATCGGCCGCACGGGCCGGAACTTCGCGGCCGGCATGAGCGGCGGCGTGGCCTATGTCCTCGACGTCGACGGCCAGTTCGAGCGGCGCTGCAACACGCAGATGGTGGATCTCGAGCGGCTGTGCGAGACCGAGGATCTCGACTTCGTCCGCATGATGCTGCGGCGGCATGTCCGCTACACGAGCAGCGGGCGCGCGGTCCGGCTGCTGGCGGACTGGCTCGAGGAGCACGCGAGGTTCGTCAAGGTCATCCCGCGCGACTACAAGCGGGTGCGCCTGGCGGAAGCGCGCGCGAAATCGGAGAACCGAGAACTGGCGTTCGCGGAGCTGGTGGGGGTGGGCCATGGGTAACGTCAACGGCTTCATCCACATCAAACGGACGAAGCCGCACGTCCGTCCCGTCGAGATTCGCATTCGTGACTGGGCAGAGGTGTATCTGCCGAGTCCGGAGAGCGAGGTGCGCGACCAGGGGTCCCGGTGCATGGACTGCGGGATTCCGTTCTGCCATCAGGGCTGTCCGCTCGGCAATCACATTCCGGACTGGAACGATCTCGTCTACCGCCAGCGGTGGCGGGCAGCCAGCGACCGGCTGCACGCGACCAATAATTTCCCGGACTTCACGGGCCGGCTCTGTCCCGCGCCGTGCGAAGGGTCCTGTGTGCTCGGCATCGCCGACGAACCGGTCACGATCAAGAACATCGAGCTCTCGATCGTCGAGCGTGCGTTCGAGGAGGGATGGATTCAGCCCACGCCCCCGGCGGTGCGGACCGGCAAACGGGTCGCGATCGTCGGATCGGGTCCGGCCGGACTTGCCGCAGCCGACCAGTTGAACAAGGCGGGCCACACCGTCACGGTCTTCGAGAAATCCGATCGGATTGGCGGGTTGCTGCGCTACGGCATCCCGGAGTTCAAGATCGAGAAGCGGCTGCTCAATCGGCGGCTCGCGATCATGGAGCAGGAGGGCGTTCTCTTCCGCCCGGGCGTGAACATCGGGCAGGACGTGCCGACGGCTTCGCTGCGGACCGACTTCGACGCGGTCGTGCTCTGCTGCGGCGCCGGCTTGCCGCGGGATCTGGACGTGCCGGGCCGCGAGTTGTCGGGGATCCATTTCGCCGTCGATTACCTGACGCAAGCGAACCGCCGCTGCGAGGGAGACGAGGTGCCAGAGGACGAGATCATCACGGCGGCAGGAAAGCGCGTGGTGATCATCGGCGGCGGGGACACCGGGGCCGACTGCCTCGGCACCGTCCATCGTCAGGGGGCCCTCTCGGTGCACCAGTTCGAACTGTTGCCACGGCCTCCGGCGTTGCGAACGGCCGAAAATCCCTGGCCGCAGTGGCCGCGCATCTTCCGAAGCTCGGCCGCGCACGACGAGGGCGGCGAGCGCGTGTTCTCGATCTCCACCGAACGGTTCGCCGGAGACGATCAGGGCCGGGTGACGGCGCTGCACACGGTGGGTGTCGAGGTGGGCCGCTCCGGCATCACGCCGATCGCGGGCACCGAATCCGTGATGGACGCGGATCTGGTGCTCCTCGCGATGGGGTTCGTGGGCCCCGAGCGCGGGGGCGTGATCGGGGAGCTCGGACTCCAGCTTACGGACCGCGGCAACGTCTGGCGCGACGAGCGCTGGATGACCAGCGAGGAGGGCGTCTTCGCCGCTGGGGACGTGCAGCGCGGTCAGTCGCTGATCGTCTGGGCGATTGCGGACGGCCGGAACTCCGCGGCGTCGGTCGATGCCTACCTGATGGGCGACACGATGCTGTCGGCGACGGCGTGAGGACTGAATCTAACATTGTTAGATATATTGGTTCGGGCCGGCAGCGGCCATTCACCTTTCCGCAATTTCCGTTCGTGCCCCTACATCTTTGTCGCTTATGAAGCCGTCCGACAAGAATGTCGGATTCCAGCAAAACTGGACCGCTTGCCGGGAAGGTAACGGGCTTGCTTCGTTTTCTTCGTTTTCTTCGTTTCCCTCGTTGCTTCGTTGTTGAAACCCGTTGCCTCCTCTCTTGCCTCCCTCCGTTGTCTCC
>JBOGIX010000312.1:0-2989 GCA_050744685.1 Vicinamibacterales bacterium
GCCATCGCCAGGGCCGTGGCCAAGCGCCCGGACGTGCTGCTCTGCGACGAGCCGACCGGCGCGCTGGACATCGCCACCGGCATCCTCGTGCTCCAGGCGATCGAGCAGGTCAACCGCGAGCTCGGCACCACCACGGCGGTGATCACCCACAACGCTGCGGTCGCCGGCATGGCCGACCGGGTCGTCTCGCTGTCGGACGGCCGCATCGCGTCCGAACGGCTGAACGGGCGCAAGCTCGCCCCCGCGGAGCTGCAATGGTGATCCGCCCGCTCGACCGCAAGCTGCTGCGCGACCTGGTCGCGCTCAAGGGCCAGGCGCTGGCGATCGGCCTGGTCATCGCCGCCGGCGTGGCGATGTTCATCATGTACTTGAGCACGTTCCACTCGCTGCGGCTGACGCAGCAGACCTATTACGACCGCTACCGGTTCGCGCACGTGTTCGCGGCACTGACCCGGGCCCCGCTGTTCGTCCGCGATCGCGCCGCGGAAATTCCCGGCGTGGCGCGCGTCGACGCGCGCGTGGTCGTCGACGTCACGCTCGACGTCCCAGGTTTGCGCGAACCCGCGAGCGGACGGCTGATCGGCATCGACGTGCCGCCGCGGCCGATGCTGAACGATCTCTTCCTCCGCCGCGGCCGGTATCCGGCGCCGGGCCGCTCCGACGAGGTGCTGGTCAGCGAGGCCTTCTCGAACGCGCGTGGTCTCGGGCTGGGCGATCGCATCGGGGCGGTGATCAACGGCCGCCGGCGCGACCTCGAGCTCGTCGGCGTGGCGCTGTCGCCGGAATACATCTACAGCATCCGTCCGGGCGAGCTGGTGCCCGACGATTCGCGCTTCGGCATCTTCTGGATGGACGGCCGCGCGCTCGCCGCGGCGTTCAACATGGAGGGGGGCTTCAACAATCTCGCGCTCACGATCCTGCCTGGCGCATCCGAGGCGGACGTCATCGCCAGGGTCGATCGGCTGCTCGCCACCTACGGCGGGCTTGGCGCCATTCCCCGCGATCTCCAGACGTCGCATTGGTATCTCGATAACGAGTTGTCGCAGCTGCAGAGCGTCGGCCTCGTCCTCCCCGTGGTCTTCCTGCTGGTGGCGGCGTTCCTGCTGAACGTCGTCCTCACGCGCATCGTCTCCGTACAGCGCGAGCAGATTGCCGCGCTGAAGGCGCTTGGCTATACGAACCGCGAGCTCGCGTGGCACTACACCAAGCTCAGTCTGGTCATTGGTGCGGCGGGCGGCGCCATGGGCGTGGTATTCGGCGCCTGGATGGGCTCGGGGATGACCTCGATCTACAACGAGTTCTTCCGGTTTCCGGCGTTGACCTACAGCCTCCCGCCCGATGTCGTGATCGAGGGCGTGGCCGTCAGCTTCGGGGCGGCCGCGCTCGGTGCGCTCAACGCCGTGCGCAAAGCCGCGGCGCTGCCGCCGGCCGAGGCGATGCGGCCCGAGCCGCCGGCACGCTACAAGCGCAGCATGCTGGAGCGCGCCGGCCTCGCTCGCTACCTCTCGGCTCCGGTGCGCATGATCCTGCGCAACGTCGGGCGCCATCCCGTGCGCGCGGCGACATCGGTCGTCGGCATCGCCGCCGCGGTCTCCATGCTCATCCTCGGCACGTTCTTTCTCGATTCGATCGCCGTGCTGATGGACGTGCAGTTCTTCGTCATCCAGCGGCAGGACGCGACGGTCACGTTCGTGCTGCCGGCATCGGCGCGGTCGATTCACGAGATGGGCCGGATGCCCGGTGTGATTTCGGCCGAGCCGATGCGCGCGGTGCCCGCCCGGCTGCGCGCGGCGCAGCGCTCGCGCATCGTCTCGGTGCAGGGCCTCGTGGCCCGCGCCGAGCTCAATCGCGTGGTCGACGTCGCCGGGGGCGCGGTCCGCCTTCCGCCCGGCGGGCTCGTACTCTCGCTCAAGCTCGCGGAAGTACTCGACGCACACGTCGGCGACGTGCTGACGATGGAGGTGCTCGACGGGCAGCGTCCGGTACGACAGGTGCCAATCGTCGGTGTGGTCGAGGAGTATATGGGCACCGCCGCCTACATGGAGATCGATGCGCTGCGCCGCTTGATCGGCGACAGCGAGACGTTGTCCGGGGCCTTCCTGACGATCGACAGCGCGCGGGCCGATGCGTTGTATCGGCATCTCAAGGACACGCCGCTCGTCGCCGGCGTCAGCCTGAAGCGCAGCGCCATCGAGAGCTTCGAGAGCACCCTCGCCGAGACGTTCTATGTGATGATCTTCTTCAACCTGCTCTTCTCGAGCGTCATCGCGTTCGGCGTCGTCTATAACGCCGCCCGCGTGTCGCTGTCGGAGCGCAGCCGCGAGCTGGCGAGCCTGCGGGTGCTCGGCTTCACGCGCGGAGAAATCTCGTTCATCCTGCTCGGGGAGCTCGCCATCGTCGTCGTGCTCGCGATTCCCGTCGGGATGGTGCTGGGCTATGTGTTCGCCGCGGCGCTGGTCGCCGCGTTCAATACCGAGCTGTATCGGTTTCCGCTGGTGGTCACGCCGCGCACGTTCGCGTTCGCGGCCTCGGCCGTGCTGGTCGCGGCTGCGATGTCGGCACTGGCCGTCCGGCGTCGCCTGGATCATCTCGATCTGGTCGAGGTCCTGAAGACTCGCGAGTAGCGCTGCGTCAGAAGGGGCGATGAAGTCTCGAATCGTGCGCGTCGTGCTGGCCGTCGCGGTGATCGCGGCGCTGGCGTTCTGGGCGTTCCGGCCGCGGCCGGTGCCGGCCGACTTCGCCACTGTCGGGCGTGGGCCGCTCGAGGTCGCCGTGGAAGAGGAAGGACGCACGCGCGTGCGCGATCGCTACGTCGTGTCGGCGCCGTTGCCGGGCCGCCTGCAGCGCATCGACCTCGAGCCGGGCGATCCGGTGGTGGCCGGAAAGACCGTGCTCGCGCAGTTCCTGCCCGCCGATCCGGCGTTGCTCGACGTGCGGACGCGGGCGGAATTGGAGGCGCGCGTCGGCGCCGCCCAGGCCGCGCTCGGCG
>JBOGIX010000313.1:0-2496 GCA_050744685.1 Vicinamibacterales bacterium
GGGCAAAGCCCCTCGGATTTAGTTTAGAAAATGTCCTCGAGCGTCTCCGATACCCGACGCGCCCCAGAGCGAGCCCCGGACCGGTTTCCACCCGAACGCCGGCCCTTCCGCGATAACCCGCGCCTCATCCTGCTCGGGATCCTGGTCCTCATCGTGGCCCTCGTGGCCATGGTCACGCTTGCCGACCGCTCGACGGAGCTCAACCCGAACTTCCTCACCGAGGTCGTGCTCTACGCGCTCTCGGCCGCCGACCTCACCATGCTGGTCGCGCTGGGGTTCGTTCTCGCGCGGAACATCATCAAGCTTGCCGTCGAACGGCGCCGCGGGCTGCCGTTCTCGCGGTTCCGCGCCAAACTCGTCGGCGCGCTCCTCGGGCTCACCATCATTCCGGCGCTGCTCGTCCTGCTCGTCGGGTCGGAGTTGATTCGCAGCAGTACTGAAAAATGGGTGAGCCAGCCCGTGGACGACGTGCTCGTGTCGGCGAAACAGATCGCCGGCGCCTATTACCGCGAGCGCGAGGAGATTGTCGTCCGGCACGCCACGACCCTCGCGCGAGAGGTCCCGGGCGGCGCGATCCGCAACGGTGATGCCGCGGCGATCCGGCGTGTCATCGAAGCCGAGGTCACGCAGGGGCGCGTGCGGCGGGTGGAAGTGTATGCGCTGGTGCCCGGCGACGATCCCGTGCCGCTCGTCGCGGCGCAGTCGCCATCGCTGCCACGCAGCGACGTGCGGGCGTCGACCGACCGGTTCGCGGCGCGCGTGGCGAACGGATCGGCCAAGGTCGTGCACGAACCGGTCGACGATGGCGGCATGCTGGTGCAGGCGGGCGCGCTCGTGCTCGATCCGGCAACGAAGCAGCCGGTCGGTGTGGTGGTCGCGACCGATCATCTCACCGGAGAGCTCGCCACCGAGTCCGACCGCATCATCTCCGCGTACGAGAACTACAGCCGGCTGCGGGTGCTGTCGCGGCCCCTGCAGGGCATGTACTTGTCGCTGTTCCTGATGATGACGCTGATGATTCTCGTCAGCGCCACGTGGATGGGGCTGTATCTTGCGAAGCGGATCACCCGGCCGGTGCACATGCTCGCCGCCGGCGCGCGCGAGATCGGCGCCGGTCACCTGGATCACCGCATCGAGCCGGAAACGCGCGACGAGTTCGGCTCGCTCATCGAAGCGTTCAACTCGATGGCCGGCGAGCTGGCCACCAGCCAGCGCACGCTGGAACGATCGCGGCTCGATCTCGAGCGCAAGAACCTGCAGCTCGACGAGCGCCGGCGGTACATCGAGACCGTGCTCGAACGCATCGCCACGGGCGTAGTCTCGGTCGGTGCCGATGGCGGGATCGAGACGATCAACGGCGCCGCGCTGCGCCTGCTCGGGGTCGATCGCCGCGTCATCGGCACGCACGCGGACGACATCTTCGAGCGGGAGGATCTGCGGCCGCTCGGCATCATCATGCGGCAGGCGAAGTCGGGCGCCGTGCCGGCCGCGGGACACGAGATTACCCTCGAGCGCGACGGCCGCGAGCTGCACCTGGCCGCCGCCGCCACGCCGTTCGTCCGCGACGACGGCGGGCACGAAGGGGCGGTGCTGGTGTTCGACGATGTCACGCCGCTCATCAGAACGCAGCGTGTCGCCGCCTGGCGCGACGTGGCCCGGCGGCTGGCGCACGAGATCAAGAACCCGCTCACGCCCATTCAGCTGTGTGCCGAACGCATGCGTCGCCATTTCGGATCAGCCCCGCAGCCGGCCCGCGATCTCGTGGAGGAGTGCACCACGACGATCGTCGGCGAAGTGGAGTTGCTGAAGGGGCTGGTGGACGAGTTCGCGCAGTTCGCGCGCATGCCCGCGCCCAAGACCGTGCCGGTCGATCTCCACCAGATGCTCCGCGAGGCGCTGAGCCTGTACCATGGCCTGTTCCGGGACATCCGCATCGAGACACGCTTCGACGGGGCGCTGCCCGTCGTCAGGATCGATGTCGAACAGATCCGGCGCGTCATCATCAACCTGGTCGACAATGCCGTGGAGGCGCTGGGTGCAACGGCCGCACGAGAGCGTCCGGGCGGCGGGATGCCGGTGATTCTCGTGGAAACGCGCCACGACGCGAGCCAGGGCGTGGCGCAGGTGATCGTCGCCGACAACGGCCCGGGAATCTCCGCCGCCGACCGCGACAAGCTCTTCATGCCCTACTACTCGACGAAGAAGCGCGGCAGCGGCCTCGGGCTGGCGATTGTCCGCCGGATCGTCATCGAGCATGGCGGCAGCATCGAAGTGCAGGACAATGAACCGCAGGGGACCAGGTTCGTGATCGAGCTGCCACTGTGAACGGGATCAAGTCATCAGTTCTCATCGTGGACGACGAAGCGGGCGTGCGCAGCGCCCTGAGCGGCGTGCTGCGCGACGAGGGATACGGGGTCGATGCGGTCGATTCCGGAGAGGCGTGCCTCGACCGGGTCCTCCGCACGACGTACGACGCCATCGTGCTCGACATCTGGC
>JBOGIX010000314.1:0-3738 GCA_050744685.1 Vicinamibacterales bacterium
CTGCGGCAATATGTGGCCGCACATCGTCCACGCGCCCGGTCACCTCGACGCCGGCGATGTCCGCGAGACGCCGGACTGCGGGGGTTGGCGCGCGGCCGATGATGCTCAGCGTGGCGTCGGGCTCCACTTCGCGAATCCGCGGCAGTATCTCGCGCGCGAAATACAGCATGCCGTCTTCGTTCGGCAGCCAGTCCATCGATCCGGTGAACACCAGGTGCGCCGGACGCGGCGAAATGGAGGCGTCGGGCGCGAAGTACGTCGTGTCGACCCCCGTCCGGATCACCTGCACGGGCGTGCGCGCGTCGGGGTACAGGCGCTGAAACGTGTCGCGATCGGCGTCCGACACGGCGAGGGCGAGATCGAACCGAGCCAGCGCGTCGCGCTCGAAGCGCAGCATGCGGCGCCACTGATCGTGCAGCAGGCGCCGCGGAACGGCCCGCGTGGCATTGGCCGCGTGGCGGCGCCAGATCTCCGACTCGACGTTGTGTGTGAACAGGATCGACGGGCAGGGCAGCCGGTCCGGCATGTTGACAATGGGCACGAGGAAGTCGCACACGACGGCGTCGAACCGGACGTCGCGCAGCAGTTGCGCGAGGCGTTCCTGGTAGGGCTTCGAGCGGTATTTGGCGACCCCATAAGGCACGGGGTCCATGACGTAACGTGCCGCATCGGCGTAGAAGCGCAGCGTGCCCTTGGGAGGATCGGTGCGCGGCACGGTGTCCACCCGCGCGCAGACGTCGAGCATGCCGAGACGATGCTCCCTCTCCTCGACGGTCGGATCGGAGAACGACAGATAGGTGATCTCGTGCCGCGCCGCGAGGTGGCGCATGAGATGCCACGTGCGAAGCTTGCCGCCCTTGTCGAGCGGGAGCAGCAGGTTCGCGTTCAGCCAGAGAAGTTTCATGCGGTTGCTCGCAGTTCGGTCGACATCGCGTCTGCCGCGGGGGGCGCCGCGGCGAGAGTCTGGACGCCGCCGCCGTCGATGAACGTCCGGTACCAGAGCTCGAGGTTCATGAGCGTCCAGATGGCGTCACCGCCGTTCGTGGCGCCGGCGATGTGCGCGTCGATGAGCCGCTCGACGGCCGCCGGATCCACGATGCCGCGTTCGCGAGTACGCCGGTCGAGCAGGACGTCGCGCGCCACGCCGCTCCACGCGCCGCGCGTCCAGAGCGCGAACGGCACCGGGAATCCCATCTTCGGGCGCGACAGGATCGCGGCCGGCAGGATCGCGCGGACCGCCTCCCTGAGGATCCATTTCGTGGTGAGGCCGCGCAGCTTGAGGCGCGGGGGAAGCGCTGCCGCGAACTCGACGAGCCGATGATCGAGGAACGGCACCCGGCTCTCGATTGACGCGGCCATGCTCATCTGGTCCTGCTTCATCAGCAGCTCGACGAGATAGGTCTTGAGGTCCGTGTAGAGCAGGCGATCGAGCACGGCGCTCCGGCCGTTCGGCGCATCGAAATACCGGCGCGACGCGCCGTAGGCCTCTTCCGGCGTGGCGCCCGCGAACCGATCGCAGAGCAGCGCCCGCTGGCGGCGCAGGCCGATCGCGGCGAAGTTGTCGAAGAACATCGCCTCCGGCGTGCGCGGCACGGCCAGGAACGAGCGCGTGGCGAGGCGGTTCAGCCGACCCGGCAGAAGCGGCAGCGCGTGGTCCGCGATCCAGGTGCGGACGGGCTCCGGCACGACGCCGTACGCGGCCGCGGCGCGCCAGTTGACGAGCGCACGCGGATACTTGCCATACCCGGCCAGCAGCTCATCGCTCCCTTCACCGGTCAGGACGACCTTGACGTGCTGCCGCGCCAGCGCCGACACGAAGTAGAGCGGCACGCTCGACGTGTGCGCGATCGGCTCGTCTTCGTGCCAGATGAGCCGCGGCAGCGCGCCGAAGAAGTCGTGGTCGTCGATGACGATCTCGTGCGCGTCCGCCTTGATCGCGCGCGAGACCTGGCGCGCGTAATCGAGCTCGCTGAACGCGCGCTGGCTGAACGCGACCGAGAACGTCTGCAGCGGCCGATCGATCATGCCGGCCATCAGCGCGGCGATGGCGCTGCTGTCCAGGCCGCCCGAGAGGAACATCCCGAGCGGCACGTCGGCCATGAGGCGGATGCGGACCGCCTCTTCGAGAAGCTCCCTGAACCGCGCGACGAGCTCCCGATCGGACGTCTGTGCGAGGGTGTCGTCGGGTTGGCCGACCGGCACATCCCAATACTGCGCGACGGTGATCCGGCCGTCCTCGAACACCAGCGTATGGCCGGGAAGCAGCCGGTGAATGCCCTTGAAGAGCGTGCCCTCGCCGGACAGGTAGCGCGTGCTGAGCTGTTCGGGCAGCCGCGACTCGTCCGCTTCCGCGCGCACGTACCCGCTCTGCAGGATGGACTTGATCTCCGAGCCGAAGATCAGCCGGTCGCCAACCTTCGCCCAGTAGAGCGGCTTCACACCCAGGCGGTCGCGCACGAGCAGCAGGCGCCGCTTCGGCGCGTCCCACAGCGCGAACGCGAACATCCCGCGCAGCCGATCCACGCAGGCGTCGCCCCACTGCTCGTAGGCGTGCACGTTCGTCTCGGTATCCGATCTCGTGCGATAGCGGTGCCCCGCGGCTTCGAGCTCGGGCCTGAGTCCCGCGTGATTGTAGATCTCGCCGTTGAAGACGATCGTGATCGTGTCCTGCTCGTTCCCGAGCGGCTGATGACCGGCGGCGAGATCGACGATGCTCAGGCGGCGATGACCGAGCGCGGCGTGATCGTCCACGAACACGCCGCTGTCGTCGGGCCCGCGGTGCGCGATCACGTCGCGCATCAGCGCGACACGTCCCCGATCCTCAGGGGCGAGTCGATCCTGGCTGACTATTCCTGCAATCCCACACATGTGTCAGGCACCCGTGCTGGCGAGCGGGGCTCCCAGCCCCGAGGCGATGTCCTCGGCCTGGCGCGTCACGGGCGCGGCCTGCCGGTTGTCGATGAACGTGCGGAACCAGAGCTCCAGCATGATCAGCTGCCAGAGCCGGTGGCGATGGTCGGCGTGGCCGCGGCGGTGCTCGTTCCAGAGACGCGCGACTTCGCCGGTGTTGAAGATGCCGCGATCCCGCAGCCGCCCGTCCTCGAGCAGTTCGCTCGTCATGACCGCCAGCGGTCCTCGCAGCCAGTCGCCGATGGGGGCGGCGAATCCGCTCTTCTTGCGCTCGGTGATCGTGCGCGGCACGCGCGCCTCGAGCACGCGACGGAGCAGATACTTGCTGCGGCCGTCCTTCAGCTTGAGCGAAGCGGGCACGCGCGCGGCGAACTCGATCAGACGGTGATCCAGCAGCGGCTCGCGCGCCTCGAGCGATACCGCCATGCTCATGCGATCGACCTTCGTCAGCACGTCGTCGATCATGTAGGTCTGGGTGTCGACGTACATCGAGCGATCGAGCGGATCGGCCGAGCCGCAGGCGTGATACGCGTCGCGGAAAGGGGCGAAGGCGTCGTAGCCGTTGACGGCCCGGTGCAGGTCCCCCGAGTAGAGCCGTCCCTTCGCGTCGGGCTCGAACATGCCGTAGGCGTGCTTCAACGCGTACGCATGATCGGGCGCGCAGGCGAGGTGGCGCAGCGACCGGGCGCCCTTGACCGAGAGCGGCAGCGCCCGGCCAATCCAGGCAGCGGCTTTCGCGGCCGGGCCGAGCAGCGATCGCATCCGCTGTTCCCAGTTCTCGACGTGATGGCGCGCGTAGCCAGCCCAGAGCTCGTCGCCGCCGTCGCC
>JBOGIX010000315.1:0-1858 GCA_050744685.1 Vicinamibacterales bacterium
CGATCCGGTCTTCGGGATCCCGGCGACCTGGGACTGCGCATTGCCACCGACATGCGGAAACACGATGACGTCGTACTTCTGGCGCAGGTTCCCTTCGCGCAGCGCGACGTCCGCGAAGTAGGTATACGGCACACCGTATGTGTCGAAAGCCGCCCGCACCCAGCCTTCGTTCTGCGTGGACGACCAGCTGTGCACGTAGCCGATGCGGGGCACGTCGAGGTCGTGCGTGCGCACGGGCGGCGCCGAAGCGACAGCCCACGCCGAGAGTCCCAGCGATTCGAGCGTCGGCGCCAGCGCTGGCGCTTTCGCGTCGCGGACGATGATGGCGCCGGCCCGGAACTTCCGGCCGGCTGACTCGAAGTCCTCCTCGGCGGCCTCCATCCTGACGTCCGCATGGCGGAACCGGAACGTCACGAGGCTGTTGTCGGTCGTGTGCTCGACGATCAGAACGGGCCCCGTGCCTTCGATGCCGCCCGGTGCCTTGACGTCGCTGGTGATTGGCGACATCTCCGCTTCGAGCGCGGCGATGTCGGTGAACGGCCGGATGACGAGATTGCGCATGTACTGAAATGTCCAGCCCGTATCGTCGTACGGCCGCGGGTTCGACGGAGCGTAGTTCTGGACTGAGAAGTACATGTCGGCGACGGTCCGGTACGGCTGATCGCCGCGGACGATGTAGTCGCCCGCCTTGACGCTGACCTCGCCAGACGTGAACGCCGCGACGGCTTTGTGGAACTCGAGCCCCTGGCGGCGCAGGTCGTTGACCGCCTGCGCGGCCTCGGCCTTTCGCTTCTGCTGAGCGGGGATCACCCACCCGAACACCGGGCCGTTCCGCCCTCGTTCGACAGCGCGCTTGTTCTTCGCCCAGTAGTTCTCGAGGTACGTCTCCCGGTTCTTCGCCACATGGTTCAGGGCGATGAGCATGGCCGACTGCTGGATGTTCGTGTTGTTGCGCGGTCCCCACTGGATCGACGGCAGCGGCGGGTTGGCGCGAAACCATTCCCGGCTCGTCGTCGCCGGCGCCGCGGTGACCGTGCGGTTCTCGGGACCGTATCCCATGACCTCGTAGAACCGGCCGACGGCGTTGTGCGAGTGGGCGACGAAGAACATGTAATTCGGCACCCAGCCGTCGTAGAACCCGTAGGTCCACACGCCGGGCACGCCACGCCTCGTCATCTCCATCACCTCGGTCTTCGCGAGCAGCCACCACTCGTCGATCGTGATCGGATCGATGTGCTCGTTGTACGGGCCGGTGCCGGTCGAGGCATAGAGGTACGTCGACTGTTCGTGCAGGTCGTGCAGGATGGTGGGCTTCCAGTCGAGGAACGTCTTCGTGACGTTGCGGGTGAGCGCGAGGAACTGGCCCATGCCGTCGCGGTTGTTGTCGTGCGCGACGTACTTGCCCCAGTAGACGAGCGGCAGCATCTGCTGCTCGCCGGCGGCGCGCCGCTTCTTGTTGAAGTAATGCGTGTCGACCTGCTTCTCGCGCCCGTCGACCTCGAGCACCGGCGTGATGATCGTGATGACGTTGTTGCGAATCGCCTGGATGAACGGCGTCTCTTCGACCGCGAGCCGGTATGGCAGCTCGATCAGCATCTCCGGCCCGCCGGTCTCGTTGGAATGCATGCCGCTCGTGATCCAGTAGATCGGCTTCGCGGTGCGAAGCAGCTGGCGCGCCTCCTGCTCGGTCGTCTTGCGCGGATCGGTGAGCGCGGCAATCGCCCCTTTGTACTTGTCGATCTGGCGGAGGGTAGCCTCGTCGGCGACGGCCAGCAGCACCATCTCGCGCCCTTCCTCGGTCTTGCCAATGCGCCACACGCGGATGCGATCGGACGCCTTGTCGAGCGCGTCGTAGTAG
>JBOGIX010000316.1:0-2758 GCA_050744685.1 Vicinamibacterales bacterium
ACCTCGACGTGACGCACGGTCGCGCCTGACGCCTGTGCCGCATCGAACGCCGCGGGCACGAGCTCGCGTGCGGATGAGCAGTACACCGTTACGGCAAGCGTGCCGTTGGTGCGCTCGTGGCGCGCCACTGTGCCGACACGCCCAAGACGCTCGAGCAACGCTGCGCCGTCCCCGGCCAGGCCGATGTCGAGGCGAACGATCTCTTCGGCGCGGATCGTCCTCTTAAGCGCCCCGGGCGCGTCCAAGGCGACGATCCTTCCGTGATCGATGATCGCGACGCGGTCGCAAAGCTGATCGGCTTCCTCCATGTAGTGCGTGGTCAGGAGGACCGTGCGGCCGCGTGCCTTGAGGTCCTCGACGATCTCCCACGTCTGCCGGCGAGACTGGGGATCCAGGCCGGTCGTTGGTTCGTCGAGGAAGATGAGCTCGGGATCGCCGACGAGCGCGCAGCCGAGCGAGAGCCGCTGCTTCTGGCCCCCGGACAGCGTGCGCACGTAGGCATCCGCCTTTTCCTGGAGACTGACGAGGGCGAGCGTGTTCGAGACGTTCAGTCCGCGCGGGTAGAAGCTGCGGAAGAGCGCGACGACTTCGCTGACGCGCAGCTTTTCGGGGAACTTCGTTTCCTGAAGCTGGATGCCGAGGCGGGCGCGCAGCGCGAGGCCGTCGCCGCGCCACCGGTCGCCGAGCACCTCCACCTCGCCCGCGTCCGGCTCGCGCAGGCCCTCGAAGATCTCGACGGTCGTGGTCTTGCCCGCGCCGTTCGGGCCGAGCATCCCGAAGCACTCGCCCGCGCGCACCTCGAGATCGAGGCCGGCGAGCGCCACGACGTCGCCGTAGCGCTTGACGAGCCCCACGCACCGCAACGCCGGGCGTGGCGAAGAGACTGGCTGTGTCACAGCGTTTCAGTCTACCGCGGTCCCGTCGTGAAGCGTTCGGCGTTGCACATCGTCTTCTGGTTCGTCGAGCCGGTCCGACCGCCGCATCCTCGGCGTCGGCTCACAACTCAACCGAGGGGGCGAACGCGGTAGAATCGGCGGCACCGCCCGTGGAGAGGCGGCGCGGTGACGTCGATATGATCAACATTCTGCTTGCCGTGCTCGTGGCCCTCCAGGCGCCCGTCCGGGAGGCGCGCGATGGGGGCCTCGCGGCAGACGTCAAGACGCTGGCGTCGGCGGCAACGAACGAGGCGCGATTCGACGCGCTCACGGCGCTGCTCCGGGCGCGGACCCTCAGCTTTGCCGTCGAGTCCTTCACCATCGAGATGCGCATCGGCAGCGAGCCTCGCACCAACGGGCGCAACATCGTCCTGACGATCGGCGAAGGCCCGTCGGACGTCGTGATCGGCGCGCACTACGATGCGGCGCGACTGCCCGATGGCACGCTCAGCAAGGGAGCCGTCGACAACGCGGCGTCCAGTGTGCTGCTGGTGCGGCTCGCCGACATGCTGCGGGCGGAGACGTTTCCCTTCCGCCTGAAGATTGTCTGGTTCGACATGGAGGAGCTCGGCCTGATCGGCTCGGCGAAGTTCGTCCAGCAGCACGGCGCGGACAGGATCGCGGCCATGGTGAACTTCGACATCAACGCGTATGGCGACACCATCCTGTTCGGCCCGTGGCGCGCCGACAACGTGGCGCTGCGGCGAGCCGTCGTCGAGACGTGCGCGCTCGAAGACATCCCGTGCATGAATTTTACGCAGATGCCTCCAGGCGACGATCGGTCGTTCCTGAAGGCCGGAATCCCGACCGTGTCGCTGGCTCTCCTGCCGGCGCTCGAGGCCCATCAGCTCTGGCTGACGCTCGCCGGCGGCCCGAACTCCGGGCTGGCGCAGGGCACGATGCCGGCGATCTTCCGCAACATTCATTCTGCGGAGGACGTTCCGGAGAAGCTGAACGAGGAGAACATGTCCCTGGTGCTGCGGTACGCTCGATCGCTCGCGCGCGCGCTCGGCCGTGCCGTCGGACCCGCCGTTTCGCGTTGACCTTTTGTCTGCGCACAGGATCGCCACCATGACACGCCTCGTGACCGTCGCCGCCCTGATCACCCTGCTGCCGCTCGTCGGTCGCGGGCAGACGCCGCCGTTCCAGGATCTGTTCAACGGACGGGATCTCACCGGCTGGATCAACGTCAATACCGCGGAAGACACCTGGAAGTTCCGCGACGGCCTGCTGATCTGTTCGGGGCGTCCGCTCGGCGTACTGTGCAGCGAGAAGCAGTACGAGAACTTCGTCCTGCACATCGAATGGATGCACATGGAACCTGGCGGCAACTCCGGCGTGTTCGTCTGGAGCGCGGCGAGGCCGGATCCCGAGGGACGACTTCCCGACGGCGTCGAAGTGCAGATGCTCGAGCTCGAATGGCCGAACCTGAACACACGGAACGGTGTCACGCCGCCGGTCGCCTACGTGCACGGCGAGCTATTCGGGGTGGGCGGCGTGAAGACGGTGCCGGACAATCCGCGCGGGGACCGCAGCATGTCGGTCGAGAATCGCGCGAAGGGACGCGGCCAGTGGAACACGTACGACGTGGTGGCGGTCGACGGCGTGATCAAGCTGGCGGTCAACGGCAAGTTCGTCAACGGGATCTCGAAATCCACGCAGAAGAAGGGCTACTTCTGCCTCGAATCGGAAGGCGGCGAGATCCACTTCCGCAACATCCGCGTCATGGAGCTTCCGCCCGGCGTCACCACACCGGAGCAGACCGCGCCGGAACGGAAGCAGGCGCCGAGCGATCGGTGATCGCGTGACCCGGTCACCCGATC
>JBOGIX010000317.1:0-3547 GCA_050744685.1 Vicinamibacterales bacterium
GCGCCGGAGAGCGCGTGGCGCTCGTCGCGTTCGACGACCGCGCCGAGGTGATTGCGCAGCCCGGCCCGGCGGCGCGCGCGCGCGCACTCCTTCAGGATCTGCGCGCCGGTTTTGGCGCCACGCGCTACGAGCCGCTGATGGCCCGCGCGATCGAGTTGACGGGACAGGGGCGATCGCGGCTGACGGTTGTGACCGATCTGCAGCGGGCGGGATGGGAGGACGAGGGGCCGATCCGCATGCCCGACAACATCGGGATCGAGCTGATCGACGCCGGCGCCGCGCAAGGGAACACCGGTGTCGTGCACGTCCGCCGCGATCGCGAGGCGATTGTCGCCTCGATTCGCAACGATGGGACCACGACGCGCGAGGGGACCGCCCGGCTGCTCGTCGATGGCCGGGTGGTGGCCACCGTGCCATTCTCCGCGCCGGGGAACGGCGCGGTCGATCTGCCGATTCCGTTTCGCGCTCCCGCGACGGGAGGCGCGGCGGTCGAGATCGACGATCCTGTCGGATACCCCGCCGACGACCGGCGATATCTCGTCCTCGATCCCCCGGTGCGGACCCGCGTGCTCCTGGTGGCATCGGACTCGGGTCAAGGCGGCTTTTATCTGACGCGTGCGCTGCAATCGGAAGACGGGGCGCCGCTCGACCTCCAGCAGGTCCGTGGCGCGGCCCTGGGCCGGCTTACCACGCAGGACATGGCGGGCACCGGCGCGGTCCTGCTGCTCTCGACAAAGGGCATCGACCGGCGTGGACGCGATCTGCTGTCCGCGTTCGTGCGCGGCGGCGGCGGCCTGTTCGCGGCGGCAGCCGCCGATGTGGAGCCGTCCGCGCTCGCGTCCATCATGGGATGGGATCGTTTCGGCGCGATCGAGCAGCCTGCGGATGACGTCGCGCTCGCCGCGACCGATCTGCGCCATCCGATCTTCCGCCCCTTCAGCGCGCTCGTGGCAAACCTCGGCCACGTCCGCTTCAGCCGCGCCTGGCGCGTGAACGGCGAAGGCTGGGACGTCGCGGCCCGGTTCACCGACGGTTCGCCGGCGCTCCTGGAGCGCCGGCAGGGGGACGGACGGGTGGTCCTGTTTGCATCGGACCTCGATCGCCGGTGGAACGACTTTCCGCTGCATCCGTCGTTCGTGCCGTTCGCCATCGAAGCAGTCCGCCACGTGATGACGGCCGCCGAGACGCGACAGGACTTTCTCGTCGCGAATCCGCCGCCCGGCGTCCGCCCCGAGCCGGGCGTGTATTCGGGCCCTGCCGATCAGCGCCGCGTGGCCGTGAACGTCGACGCTCGAGAGGGTTCGACGACCCGGATGACACCGGACGAATTCACGGCGATGCTGCAGTTCTCGGCGCAGGAGGCCACCGCGCCCGCCGAACGGCGAGCGCAGCAGGTGGAGGCGCGCCAGAGTCTGTGGCGCTACGGCCTGATGCTGATGCTCGGCGCGCTCGTTGCCGAGTCGGTCATAGCTCGCAGTCGATGATCGGCTTCGAGCTCCCACCTGCCAGCTTCCAGCTCAGTTGGAGCACAGGGCAGAACGAGCGGCACAGAGAGTGAACGTGGAATTGAAGCCAGAAGCGGAAGCCGAACCGGAAGCGGGAAGCCGGAAGCTGGAAGCTGGAAGCTGATGTAATGCTCGATTTCGAATTGCGATCCTTGCTCGCGCGAATCAGGCGTCGTTGGTTCGCGTTGACGCTGCTCGTCACCGGCGGCCGCGCCGCGGGCGTGGCGGCCGTCCCGCTGTTGGCGGCAGGCCTGGTGGGATGGGTGTTCACGACGTCCACGGCGGTTGCAGTAGTGCTCTCTACCGTAGCCACACTGGCCGCATCGACGGCCGTGGCCATGGTGCTCCTGCGGATGCAGCGCCGCCCGGACGATTGCCGCGTGGCCCGCTTCGTCGAGGAGCGAACCGGCAGCGACGATCTCGCATCGGCGCCGTGCGAACCGGATGCGCTCGTGAGCGCGGTGCAGGTCGCCGACGCGCCCCATCGATATCCCGGCCGGTTCGCGGCGATCATCGTGGACCAGGCCGTGGCAGCGTTGCGCGCCATCGCGCCGTCCTCGGTCATTTCCACCGCGGCACTTCGGCGGGCCGGCCTCGAGGCAGCCGCCGGCACGGCCGCGCTCGTCCTTGCACTCGCGATCGCGCAGCCGATGCTGCTTCGCGCGGCTGCTGCAACGTGGGTCACGCTGAATCCCGGGAGCATCCAGATCGCGGTACTTACCGGCGATGCACGCGTGCCGGCAGGACAGCGGCTGGAGATTGCGGCCACGGTCTCCGGGCGCGCCGCGAAGCTGCTCGGCGTAGTGCCATCCCTGGTCGTCTCGGCCAACAACCAGGAGCGGACCGTGGCGATGCGCCGATCCGACGGCCGGTTCGTCTATGGTTTCGAGTCCGTGGATCGAAGCTTCGACTACAAAGTCGCCGCCGGTGCGGCGACCTCGGCCTCGTACGCCGTGACCGCGCTCTTTCCCCCGCGCGTCACGCGGATCGACGTGCGCTATACGTATCCATCGTTCACGCGGCTCGCTCCCCGCCAGGACGATGACGCGGGCGACGTCCATGGTCCGGCAGGCACGGCCGTGCGCCTGTCGATTCACACCGACAAGGCGATCGCCGCGGGGGAGCTCACGCTCGCCAGCGGCCGGCCGATCGCGCTCTCGGCGGCTGGCGCGACCACGGCGACCGCGGACCTCGTCCTTGCCCGGGATGACGCCTATCGGGTGAAGCTGCGCGATGGTGACGGCCTGACGTCCGCCGGCGACGTCGAGTACTTCATCAGGCTCATGGACGATCGCCCACCCGACATCCGCATTGTCAGGCCGGGAACGGATCAGGGCATTACGCCGCTCGAGGAAGTCCCCATCGAGGCGCGCGCGGACGATGACTACGGTGTGGCATCGATGGATCTCGTGTACACAGTGGCCGGACGCGAACCACGCACGGTGCCGTTCTCGCGCGTCGCGGGCACGGAAGTGGCGAAGACGGGATCGTTCATGCTGCCCGCCGAGGAGCTGCGCGTGCAGCCCGGCGACGTGATCACCTATTACGCGAGGGCGCGGGACGTGGCGCGCGGCAAGCGATCCACCGAGACCCGCAGCGAGATGTTCTTCCTCGAGGTCAAGCCGTTCAACGAGGAGTTCGTGTCTGCCCAGAGCCAGGCGGGCGCCGCTGGTGCGACAGGCAGCCAGATAGACGGGCTGATCGCGGCGCAGAAGGAGATCATCAACGCCACGTGGAACCTCGAACGCCGAGCCTCCGCGGGCCGTTCGCCCGACGATCTCAAGGCCGTGGGGCAGGCCCAGGCAGAGCTCAAGGGACGCGTCGAGGCGATGTTGACGGGCAGGCGCGGCAGGAGCCGCGGACAGTTTCCGCCGCAGCAGATCGCGCCTGCGCCGCAGCCTCCGGCCCGCGGCAACGCGCGGCCCGATCCGGTGGGTGCAACGGTCGATGCGATGGGCAAGGCGGTGGAGCAACTGCACAACGAACGCACCGCCGACGCGATACCGCACGAGATGGCGGCCCTCCAGGGGTTGCTCCAGGCC
>JBOGIX010000318.1:0-2369 GCA_050744685.1 Vicinamibacterales bacterium
TCTCGGGCCCGTGCTGACGAACACCGCCATCCTCTGGCTGGCGTATGTGGCGCTCGAGCCCCACGTGCGGCGCCTCTGGCCGGTGATCCTGATTTCCTGGACGCGCATCCTGGAAGGCCGCATTCGCGATCCGCGGATCGGGCGGGATGTGCTGGTCGGTCTCGCGGTGGGTGTCGGGGTTGCCATCGCGGGGTTGTCGTGGGCCTTCGTGGCACAGTGGATGAACGGCGTTCCGGGAACGCCGCGCGCCACGAACGTGCAATTTCTGCGCGGCAACGGTCCGCTCGTCGGCGCCCTGCTGCGGATGGTGCCGAACGCGCTGCAGAACGCGATGCTGATGAGTTTCGTGTTCGTGATCGCGCGGACGCTGCTCAGGAACTCATGGCTGGCCGTGCTCGCGACCGCACTGGTGCTGGGGTTGTTCGTGCTGACGGAATCGAGCGGCGAAGCGCCGCTCTTCTCAATAATCCTCATCAGTGCGGTCTTCGTGATCCCGATCGTGGCGGCGCTGCTGCTGTTCGGCCTGTTCGCGCAGGCGCTGGCGTTCCTGGTGAACCAGGCGCTCAGCAACTCGCCGCTGACGCTCGACCTCTGGAACCCGCACGCATCGGCGTCGCTGATCGTGATGTTCGCGATTCTTGCTGCGGCGGCCTTCGGATACTACGCCTCACGTGGAGGCCAGCCGCTCTTCGGGCGGACCCTGTCGCGCGAGTGATCGCCGCGCGGCAAGATCCTGTCCCGGTCTCACACATCCAGCACTGACCTTCTACCGGCTGAACGACCGCGGCGCGCTCCAGGGGCCGTACGCCACGTCGTTATAGGTCTGAATCCACCACTGATAACTCTGGCCGCCCGCGAGGTTCACGCCGGGGTTGACGGAGCACGTCGTTGCGCTGCAGACGTCCTCGGCCTTGTACCATCGCTGGATCAGCGGCGCGCCGCCCGCCGGCTGAACCCAGAGGTAGTACCAGCTCGCGCTGGGAACGTGGTTCCATGCGTATGCAGGCGATGCCACCACGCCCGCGCCCGTCGGCGTGCCGAGGACTGCCGCAGGCGGCGCGGTGGTGGCGATGCTGAACGTCGTCGGCGCGTTCCAGGGCGCGTAGCCACGCGAGCTTGCCGGCCGGATGTACCAGCGATAAGACCCGCCCACGTTCAGCAGAACATCGGGCGATGCCGAGCACACCGAGCCGCTGCACGCACTGTTCGCTGGGTAAACCGTGTTGATGATGGGCGCCTGCCCTGCGCCGGCATCGACCCACAGCACATAGAAAGTGGCGCTGCTCACGGGATTCCAACGATATATCGGGCGCCGCGCGCCGTGGACACCTGCGACCGGCCACACTCCAACGCCTGCCGTCGGCACCGGCGCACTCATCACGAACGTTCGCGGTGCGCTCCACGATCCGGCACCGTAGGCAGAGCTCGCCTGCACCCACCAGGTATACGAGCCGTCCGGGAGCTCGGTCGCCGGCGCAACCGCACACGCCGCTCCGGCGCAGACAGTTGACTCGGGGTAGATGCTCTGAATGATCGGAGCACTGCCGGTGCGTTGCACCCAGAGGTAATAGGAAGCAGCGCCGGGCACGGCCGTCCACGAATACAGGGGGGCGGGGTTGTCGAGCGTGCCGGTTGGCAGCTCCAGCATTGGCGTGCCGATCGTCTTGAAAGCAAGCGGCGCGCTCCACGGACCGTAGCCGCTCGCGTTGTATGTCTGCACCCACACCGTGTGATCCCTGGCCGGCGCCAGCGCAGTCGCCGGCGTGACCGCACACGTGGCGCCACTGCAGACGGACGCGGCCGTGTACCACGTCTTGATGAGCGGCGCCGCGCCATGTGGCGTGACCCACAGGAAGTACCACGTCGCGTGGCTGACGGCATTCCACCGATACGTCGGCAGCAGTCCCACGGATGTCCCCGTCGGTTCGGTCACCGTCGCCGGCGCCGGGACGGGCGGCGGGATGTCGAAGGGCATCGACGAGCTCCACGGTCCGTCCCCGAAATCGTTTTGGCCGCGCGCACGCCATTGGTAGTCGGTGCCTTCGGTCAGGGCCACCGGCGAAGGCAACGTACAGCTCGAGCCGCTGCAGATCGTGTTCGCCCCGGCGTGCGTATCGAAAACGAGTTCTCCACCGGCCGTCGTGAGCGTGACCTGATAGCCCGTCGCGTCTGTGACGCCGGTGAACGTGAAGTTTGGATTGGTAACGTCGATCGATCCCGAGGGGCCGATCGGCATGATCGCACTGGGCAGGTCGCTGACCGTCCATCCCTCGTCCCGGAAGATGCCCTTCACGACGGGGCCGACATCTGTGTAGACTTCGTTACTGTTCAGCGCGTAGGTCATCAGACCGTTCGGCGTTCCCGTATAC
>JBOGIX010000319.1:0-4467 GCA_050744685.1 Vicinamibacterales bacterium
AACGAAGACTTCGCCATCGAGAGCACGGCCGGCGACGTCTTCCAGCTCGGGAACTCGGCCTGGCGCGTGCTGCAGGTCGCGGGCGGTACCGTGCGCGTCGCCGATGCAGCCGGCGCGCCCCCGAACATCCCGTTCTGGCTCGGCGAGGCGCCGGCCCGGAGCGACGAGCTGTCGCGGGCGGTGAGCGATCTCCGCGCCGACATCGAGACCACGCTTCGTGGCTCGACCGCTGCCGACGCGGCCGCGCACCTCGCGCGCGAGACCGGCCTGACGAATGACGCCGCCGAACAGGCGGTGGCCTATCTCGCCGAAGGACTTCGCGCGCTCGGCGTCGTCCCCACGCAGCAGACGCTCGTGCTGGAACGATTCTTCGACGAAGCCGGCGGCATGCAGCTCGTGCTCCACGCGCCCTTCGGCAGCCGCATCAACAAGGCGTGGGGGCTCGCGCTGCGCAAGCGCTTCTGCCGGCAGTTCAACTTCGAGCTCCAGGCCGCGGCCACAGACGATGCGCTGCTCCTGTCGCTCGGGCCGCAGCACTCGTTTCCGCTCGCGGATGTGTTCCGGTATCTACACCCGGAAACGACACGCGACGTCCTCGTGCAGGCGTTTCTCGACGCGCCGGTGTTCCCGACACGATGGCGATGGAACACGACGATCGCGCTGGCCGTGCCCCGCAGTCGCGGCGGCAAGAAAGTCGCGCCGCAGATCCAGCGCATGCTCGCGGACGATCTGATGGCGGCGGTGTTTCCGGACGCAGCCGCCTGCCTCGAGAACATCCCCGGCGATCGACAGATCCCGGACCATCCGCTCGTGAAGCAGACGGTTCGCGACTGTCTGCAGGAAGCCATGGACTTCGACGGCCTGCGTGCGGTGCTGGAGCGCATCCACCGCGGCGAGCTGCAGCTCGTCGCCCGCGACACGCCCGAGCCTTCGCTCTTCGCGCACGACATCCTCAATGCCAAGCCGTATGCGTTCCTCGACGATGCGCCACTCGAGGAGCGGCGGGCGCATGCCGTGCTGGCCCGCCGGGCAGGCGATCCGTCGCGTGCCGGCGATCTCGGCGCGCTCGACGCCACGGCGATCGAGCGTGTGCGTCAGGAAATCCAGCCGGACCCGCGCGATGCCGACGAGCTGCACGACTGGCTGATGACGGCCGGCTTCCTCGACGAATCGGACGTCGCCAGGCTCGAAGAGGGCGCCGTGCGCACGCTTGGAGACGCGCGCCGGGCTGCCACGGTCACGCCGGCCGGAGGCACTCGCCTGCTCGTCGCCGCGGAGCGGCTCCCGGAGATCCGCGCCATTCATCCGTCGGCGATTGTCGATGGCGACATCGAGCCGCCGCCATCGCGGGCTGCCCGGGCCTGGACCCGCGAGGAGGCGATTGCCGAGATCCTGCGCGGCCGCCTGACGTTGACCGGGCCGGCGGCCGCGGCGTCACTCGCACGATCGCTGCACGTCGCCGAACGCGATATCGACGCGGCGCTGCTCGCGCTCGAGTCGCAGGGCGTGATCCTGCGCGGCTTCTTCACGCCAGGCGGCGCGCACCGAGAGCTGGAGTGGTGCGATCGCTCGTTGCTCGCGCGCATTCATCGCTACACGCTGAACCGCCTGCGCGCCGAAATCGAGCCGGTCAGTCCCGCCGACTTCATGCGTTTCCTGTTTCGATGGCAGCACGTCGAGCCTTCGTCACGGCTGAAGGGCATCGACGGTCTGCGCGAGGCGCTGGCCGCGCTCGACGGGTTCGAGCTGGCCGCCGGCGCGTGGGAACGCGCCGTGCTGCCCGCCCGCGTCGCCGACTACGAGCCATCCATGCTGGACATGCTGTGCCTCGCCGGCGAGATGGCGTGGGGCCGCCTGTCGTCCGTCGCCGCCGACAGCGCCAGGTCGCTCCAGCTCGGATCGGCCACGCCGGTCGCGCTGTTCCTTCGCGAACACGACGAGACCTGGCGGGCGCTCCACACACGCGACGAGTCGCTCGAGCCGGCGCTGCACCCGAATGCACGGGCCCTCCTCGATCTGCTGCACGCGCGTGGCGCGTCGTTCCTCGCTGACCTGTCGGGCGCGTGCGGGCTGGACCGGTACGCGCTCCATCATGCGATGGGGACACTCGTCGCGTGCGGCCTCGCGCGGTCCGATGGCTTTTCCGGTTTGCGGCAGCTCCTTTCGACGACGCAGGGACGCTTCGTGGAGCGCGACCGGCGCGCCCGGTTCGCGGGACGCTGGACGGCAACGCGCCGCGTCGACGCCAGAGAGAGCTACGAGAGCTCGGTCGACACGCACGCGTCCGCACTGCTCCGACGCTACGGAGTCGTCTTCAGGCGCATCGTCACCAGAGAGACCGCCCTCGTCCCCTGGCGCGATCTCGTCCGCGTCTATCGCCGGCTCGAGGCGCGCGGCGAGATTCGCGGTGGGCGGTTCGTGTCCGGGATGTCGGGCGAACAGTTCGCCCTGCCGGAGGCAGTGCAACGCCTCCGCGAGGTCCGGCGCGGCTCGCACGACGAGCGGCTGATTACGATCAGCACCGCCGACCCGCTGAACCTGACGGGCATCGTCGCGGGCACGGAACGCATCCGTGCGGCCGGACGCAACCGCTTGGTGTATCGCCACGGCACGCCAGTCGCCGTGATGGAGGCGGACTTCGTTCGAGAGCTCGTCCCGCTCGATCGCGACGCTGCCGCTGAAGTTGCACAGGCGCTGGGTCGACGGCGGGTTCCCTCCTTGCTCGCCACCTGAGCTTTGCCTTTCCAGTTTCCAGTTTCCGGTTTCCAGGAGCGATTACTGGTGACCAGTGAACAAATCGGGACCTGGAAACTGAGAACTGGCAACTGGAAACTGGATTGGCCCGCATTGTGAAAAGGTGATGTGTGGAGGCCGTGATGACACACAAGCTGAGTCGGCACGCGTCCGTGCTGCTGGGCTCGGTGATGGTCGTGTGCCTGATTGCGCCGGCAATCGCGCAGCAGGCGACGAATCCCGATGCGAAGGTGCTCGCCGATTATCAGAGCCGCATCGACCAGTACATGAAGCTGCACAAGCGGCTCGAAAAGGAATCACCGCCCCTCAAGGAGACCAAGGATCCCGCGGCGATCGAGGCGTCCCAGAAGGTGATGGCTGCCAAGCTCCAGGCTGCACGGAAGGGGGCGAAACAGGGAGAGATCTTTACGCCCGACGTTCAGCGTCTGCTCCGGCGCCTGATGTATCCCGAGATGAAGGGGCCGGAGGCGGCCGATACGAAGCAGTCGATGAAGGAGGACGCGCCGAAGGGCGTGCCGCTCAAGGTCAACGTCCAGTATCCGGATGATGCACCGCTGCCGACGGTGCCACCGAACCTGCTCGCCGCGCTGCCAAAGCTGCCCGAGGATCTCGAGTACCGGTTCATCGGCAAGCACCTGATCCTGCGGGACGTTCACGCCAACCTGATCGTCGATTACATGCCGAACGCGCTTCAGTAACCCAAGGAGGTATCGCCGTGCGCCGCGCCCTTGCCGCATCGCTTCTCTTCGCCGGCCTCGCCATCCAGCTCGCCGCGCAGCAGCTGACGCTGCCGATGAAGGACGGGTCGACGCGCTTTGCCGTCATCGGCGATAGCGGCACGGGCGGCGGCGCCCAGAAGGATGTCGCCGCGCGGATCGCCGTGGTGCACCAGCGATATCCGTTCGAGTTCACGCTGATGCTGGGGGACAACCTGTATGGCGGCGAAGGGGCGAACGACTACCGCCGCAAGTTCGAGGAGCCGTACAAGCCGCTGCTCGATGCGGGTGTGAAGTTCTACGCCGCCCTCGGCAACCACGACGATCCAACGCAGACGTTCTACAAGCTGTTCAACATGAACGGCGAGCGATACTACTCGTTCAAGTCGCCGAAGGGAGGCGTCCGCTTCTTCGCGCTCGACAGCAACTACATGTCGAAGGAGCAGCTCGACTGGCTCGACAAGGAGCTCGCCGCCAGCGGCTCGGACTGGAAGATCGTCTTCTTCCATCACCCAATCTATTCGTCGGGTGAAAGACACGGATCCAACGAAACGCTGCGCGAGCAGGTCGAGCCGTTGTTCACGAAGTACGGCGTCGACGCCGTGTTCACAGGCCACGAGCACTTCTACGAGCGCATCAGGCCGCAGAAAGGCATCACCTACTTCATTTCCGGGTCCGCCGCGAAGCTGCGGCGCGGCAACCTGGAGGAAGACTCGACCCTGACGGCGAAGGGATACGACCAGGGTTACACGTTCATGATCGTGGAGATCGCCGGCGACGAGATGCACTTCCAGTCGGTCAACGCGAAGGGACAAACGATCGATTCCGGGATCGTGAAGCGCCGGGAGGCGGCGCTCTCGAGCGGCGCCGCCCGCTGACGCACCCTCGTCCCCCGGGGTGGAGGTCCCATCCCGATTTCCGGTGGTGAACGGCTGCTCGCGACAACGCGCGAAGACGGCCGTCCATGTAAGATCGTGCGGTCAGGAGAGACATCGAT
>JBOGIX010000320.1:0-5007 GCA_050744685.1 Vicinamibacterales bacterium
CGCCTCCGGGTGCGGGGCCGGAGCCCATGCGTATCATGAGACCGCCGCCCGCCATGACGTTGCCGCCGGCAGGCCTGATGGGCGTGTCGCCGTTGAACCCCAGCGAGAAGCCGCCGGCCATCGGACCGCTCGACTGATCGGTGCGCACGTACTTGTCGGGAAGGTCGAGCAGGATCTCGGTTTCGGATCCGACCTGCATCGATCCGACGTTGCGCTGCACGCTCGCTTCGACACTGAGCGTATCCAGCGCGTTCACCGTCGTTTCGCCAATGGCCTTGCGTGCCGCGGCGATCACCTCGTTCGCGTTCGTGCTCTGGGCGGCGGCAAACGACGGCGCTGCCGCGAGTACGGCCAGCGTCGCACCGACCGTGACGGTTCTCATGGGCATGTTCTGATCGCTCCTCGAATCAAACTGGATGATGAGACGAGCGATCATCGGCCTTCGGACGGCGCCAGTCGTTAAGCGGCTGCTAAGAGATTGTTAAGGACGTAAAACCTGCGTTCCCACGCGACTTTCCGGCTGTTTCCGCGTGCTAGACTCGACCAATGACGCGCCGCTTTCCGCCGCCGATGTTCGCCGTGGCGGCCGCGCTGCTCGGGTTGATCGCGCTCCTCGCGACACTGCAGTACAGGTGGCTCGGCAGGATCAGCGACGCGGAGCGCGAGCGCATGACCGCCTCGCTCAACGCCCGCGCGAGTGCGCTCGCGCGCGACGTGGACCGTGAGCTGACGCTCGCGTTCATGCTCTTCCAGCTCGACCCGCTGTTCACCGCCACGGGCGCGGACGCGGATCTGTCCGCCCGGTTCGCCAGGCGTGTCGAGAGGTGGCAGGCGGCGGCGCGGTACCCGCGCATGGTGAAGGATTTCTACGTGGCCACGCCCGATGCCAGGGGCCTGCCTTCGCTGCAGCGCTTCAATGTGGCGACGCACGTCCTCGATTCTGCCGACTGGCCGTCATCCTTCACGGGGATACGCGCCCAGCTGAACGCGGTGACCGAGCAGACCAGGACCGATGGCACGTTCGTGGTCCGCACGCTCGCCGGACCTCTCTGGGACGAGGTGCCGGCGGTCGTCGTGCCGATGCCGATGCTGCCGGGACTGCGAGGGACGGGTCCTCCGCCGGATCCCGGCGCGCACCTCACGCGCTTCCTTTCGTATGCCGTGCTGGCGCTCGATCGCGAGTACATCACGCGCGAGCTGCTGCCCGCGCTCGTGCAGCAGCACTTCCATGCGGTGGAGGAAGGCGTTGATTACCAGCTGGCCGTGGTCGACGCGAAGGGGGCGATTTACCAGTCGACGCCGGCCTTCCACCCCGCGCCCGATGCGGCGGCCGACGCGAGCGCCGACCTGTTCCGCGTGCGCCCGCAGGAATTCGGGCACATGGCCGCCGAGATCCGCCGCTTCGCTGCCGTGGGCACGGACACCGAGATCGCCGCCGTCGTCACGAACCGGCGCGGCCTGCGAGGCGCAAACGACGCCAGGACCAAGCGCGGCGATCCCGTTGTGGATGGCGATCACCGGAGGATCGTCCGTGAGGGACGGCCCCTCGCCCTGCTGATCGACTCGGGTGCGCCGGGGCGGGACCGTGCGGTCGTGACTGCCATGCCCGGGGCGCCCGGCGCGGCCGCTGCCGGCAGATGGCGACTACTCGTGAAACATCCATCGGGATCCCTCGAGGCGGCCGTCGACAGCGTGCGGCGTCGAAACCTGCAGATCAGTTCGAGCATCCTCGCCGTCCTTGCGGCGAGCCTGGTGATGATCGTGGTCTCCACACGACGGTCCCAGGAGCTCGCCCGTCAACAGATGGAGTTCGTGGCCACCGTGTCGCACGAGCTGCGGACCCCGCTCGCGGTGATTCGTTCGGCCGGCGACAACCTCGCCGACGGCGTCGTGCGAGACGACGAGCAGATACGGAAATACGGGTCGCTCGTGCGCAGCGAAGGTCGCCGGCTGACGGAGATGGTGGAACAGATCCTCGAGTTCGCCGGCATTCAATCCGGGCAGCGGGCGATGACGGTCGTGCCGGTGCGCATCGACGACGTGATTGACGATGTGCTGAGGGCCTCGGATGCGCTGGTGTGCGCCGCGGGGCTCCGTGTCGAGGTCGACATTCCCCGCGGCCTGAGCCCGGTTGCGGGCGACGAAGCGGGCCTGCGGCGTGTGTTTCAGAACCTTCTCGGCAACGCGATCAAGTACGGCGCCGGCGGCGGCTGGATTGGCGCGACGGCGCGCCGCGAAGGGGCCGAGGTCCGGATCTCGATTCTCGATCGCGGGATCGGCATCGCGCCGGCGGATCAGGCCCGGATCTTCGAGCCGTTCTATCGCGCCGCGGACGTCGTGGCCGCGCAGGTGCAGGGCGCCGGGCTCGGCCTCAGCCTCGTTCACCGGATCGTCCAGGCGCACGGCGGACGGGTCGAAGTCAGGAGCGCGAAGGGTGCCGGCAGCGAGTTCATCGTGCACCTGCCCGTCGCCGACGATCGCGGGGTGCAGCGGGCCGGCGCCGCGCCGGCGCTCCTGCCCCCGGGGTCAGCCGGCGTGCGCGACGCGTCGTGAAGCGGCTGCTGCTCGTCGAGGACGAGCCCGGGCTCGTCATGACGCTGACCGATCGCCTCGGTGGCGAGGGCTACTCGGTCGAAACGAGCGGCGACGGCGAGAGTGCCCTCGAACGCGCCGCGTCGGGATCGTTCGACCTGATCCTGCTCGACGTCATGCTGCCGCGCCTGAACGGCTTGGACCTGCTGCGCGAGTTGCGGCGCCGCGGCAACGAAACGCCGGTGATCGTGCTCACCGCGCGCGGCCAGGTGGTCGACAAGGTCGTGGGCCTCAAGCTCGGCGCAGACGACTACGTGACCAAGCCGTTCGAGATGCTCGAACTGCTGGCGCGGATCGAGGCCAAGCTGCGTCGGCCGTCACCGCCGCCGCGTCCCGCGGAGGGTTATGAATTCGGCGACGTCCGCGTGGATTTCCGCAAGGCCGAAGTCGTCAAGGGCGGCGAGCCGGTCGATCTCTCGGCGCGCGAGTTCCAGCTGCTGCGGTACTTCATCGAACATCGCGGCGCGACGCTGACGCGCGAAGAGCTGCTGAACGAGGTGTGGGGCTATAACGCCATGCCCTCGACACGGACGGTCGACGTGCACGTCGCCTGGCTACGCCAGAAGATCGAGCCGACCGCGCGGCATCCTCAGTACATCCTCACGATTCACGGAATGGGCTATAAGTTTGCGGGTTGATAATATTTCGAGTTTCCAGCTACCAGTTACCCATTTCCAGTATTCGTGGTTTCCGGTCTCCGGTTTCCAGTTTCCGCTTGCTCAGTTCCCGTTTTCTCCAGTTCCATTACTCAGGCAAACAGGTTCTGAAAGTTCTTCGCGAAGATCTGTTCCTGCGCCTCCGGTGCGACGCCGAGCGTGTCGAGGATTCGGCGCTGTTCCTCGAAGATCGCGCGCTGCCAGCCCCTCGGGAAAAACGACGAGTCGGTGCCGAACAGCAACCGATCCGGTCCGACCACCTCGAGCGCCTGGCGGAAGACGGCCTCGAGGGTGAGGCCCGGGTAGTACTTCACCCAGCCGTTCGAGCTCGACGTGTCCAGGTGGATGTTCTGGCACTGATCGGCGGCTATCAGCGTCTCGCGGAGGAACCCTGCGCCGAAGTGCGGGATGATCACGGGCACTTTCGGGAACCTCGACGCGACGGCCGCGAGCGCGAGCGGGTCGCCGAGACGCAGGTCGAATCGCGACGGCAGTCCAAGCCGCTTGCGCGCGCCCACGGTCAGCACGCCGCAGTGGACGAACACGGCCGCCCTGCGCGCCCCCGCCGCCTCGAACGTCGCCGCCACGCGCTCCTCGTCGAGACGGTAATGATGCATGGCTGGAAACAGGCACACGCCGCGCAGTTTCCAGTCGTCGAGCGCGCGTGAGAGACGTTCGGCAGCGTCCGCCGCCGACGGGTTCAGCATGAAGAACCCGACGAGACGCGTCGGATGTCTGGCGATGGCATCGGCAACCGATTCTTCGTCGCCGGGCACACTCGCGATGACCGCGGCCCGCGCAACCTGATGCCGGTCGAGCTCGGCGACCCAGCGATCGGCGAGCGCGGCCGGAGGGCCCGGCGGCTCCCACCCGAGCAGCGTGGCGACAACAGCCGCGTGGTCGCCCGGCGGAAGGTCCCGGCGGTCTTTCGTGAGGATCTCGAGAAACCGTGACGAGAAGAAATGGCAGTGAGCGTCGCAGACCTGCACGCGCGGATTCTACAACTCCTCACCGCACGACGCACGATCGCGAAGTCGGCAGTTACCAGTTTCCAGTTTCCAGTTATCTTCTACTGGTTACCAGTTCGCTATCTGGCAACCACGAGCAAATCACTGGAAACCGGAAACTGGCAACTGGGAACTACGGATTTCAACATCAGGAGCCCCTCGTGCGTGGACAGCTGATCCTCTCGATCGTCGCCATCCTCTCGGCATCGCTGGCAGCTATCGCGGCGCGCGTGCCGCAGGTCCCACCCGAGCAGCCCGCGGATCTCGTGCTCACGAACGGCAGGATCATCACCCTCGAAAGTCCGGCGGAAGCGGGCGCCATCGCCTCACGCGGCAGCCGCATCGTCGCGATTGGATCGTCGGCGGAGGTCCGGAAGTTCGTCGGCCCGCAGACCGAGGTGATCGAGCTGCGCGGACAGACGGTCATTCCCGGCTTCGTGGAAGGTCATGGCCACTTCGTCGGCGTCGGGCAGTCGCGGCTGCAGTTGAACCTGATGAAGGCGGCGAGTTGGGACGAGATCGTGACGATGGTCGAGCAGGCGGTGAAGGAGGCGAAGCCGGGACAATGGATCTACGGCCGCGGCTGGCATCAGGAGAAGTGGCGCACCACGCCGACGCCGAACGTCGAGGGGTTTCCCACGCACGAGAGCCTGAGCCGCGTCTCGCCGCGCAACCCCGTGCTGTTGACGCACGCCAGCGGGCACGCCACCTTTGCCAACGCCAGGGCCATGGAGCTCTCGGACGTCATGGCT
>JBOGIX010000321.1:0-1771 GCA_050744685.1 Vicinamibacterales bacterium
GCCGAATACGGCTACAACTACAAGCCGGTCGGATCCGGCATCGGGTTCGGCGGTGGATTCCGGCACGATCTCTTCGACCGTCAGGCCCGCATCGAGCTCGAGGCCGGCGCGACGTTTCGCGGCTACCAGCTGCTCCGCGCCGACTTCTTCCTGCCCCGGCTCGCCCGCGAGCGCCTCGAGCTCGGCGTCGAGGGCACCTACAAGCGGCATCCCCAGGAGGATTTCTACGGCACGGGCCCGCAGTCGATTCGCGACGATCGTGTCAGCTTCCTCTATGAGGGCAAGGACATCCAGGGGCGCGCCATCGTGACTCTTACTCCCTGGTGGCGGGTGGGCGGCAGGGCCGGCCATCTGTCGCCGTCGGTGGGCTCGGGCACAGACTCGCGCTTCCCCTCGCTCGAACAGCGGTTCGACGATGTGGTGGCGCCGGGGTTGCTGGAGCAGCCGGCCTTCGCGTACCGCGAGGGGTTCACGGAGATCGACTATCGCGACGAGCCCGGTCACGCGCGGGCGGGTGGGCACTATGTGCTGTCGTGGCGGAGGTATTCGGATCGCGAGCGGAATCGGTACTCGTTCGATGCGGTCGACGTGCTGCTGCAGCAGTTCGTGCCGATTTTCGACAAGAAGCGCGTCTTCGCCTTCCAGGCCGGCCTCATCGCCACGAACGAGGCCGACGGCGATCGGGTGCCCTTCTACATGCGGCCGACCGTCGGCGGGAGCCGCACGATCCGCAGCGTGTCGGACTACCGCTTCCGCGACACGCATGCGATGTGGCTGAACGTCGAGTACCGGTGGGAGGCGTTCGGGCTGCTCGACATGGCGCTGTTCACCGACTGGGGCAAGGTGGCGCCGCGGGCGTCGGATCTCGATTTCTCGAACCTCACGCATGCCTACGGGATCGGTTTCCGGTTCAACGCCGCGCAGACGGTGTTCCTGCGGCTCGACATCGGAACGGGCGCCGGCGAGGGGACGCACCTCTTCTTCAAGTTCAGCAAGGCGTTCTGAACGATGCGAATCGCATCCATGGCGCTGGCGTGTGCCGGCGCGATCTGGCTGGGGGCCGCGGCTGCGCAGAACGCGGCGACGCACTTCTACCCCGACGATCCCATCCGCCGCGACCCGGAGATGCAGGACGCGTCCGGCGCGCAGCCGGTCGACATCAGCGATCAGTTCGACCTGCTGGAGAACTCCTTTCTCGGCGCCGGCGAAGAGATCGATCAGCACGCGCTCAACGTGAACACGCTGGACGAGGTGCCGGACTCGAGCTGGTTCACCAACCGCGTGGGGCCCCGATCGCCGGCCGACATCGCCGCGCTGGTGAAAGGCCCGGATTCCGGCCCCGGTCCCGCGGCCGGCACCTGGACGATCACCGGCCGCAAGGGAGAAGGTGTCACGCCCGGCTTCACTATCCGCGACAGCACAGGGGAGATCTACTGGATCAAGTTCGATCCGAAGGGGTTTCCCGAGATGGCCAGCGGCGCCGAGGTCATCAGCACGAAGTTCTTCCACGCCTTCGGCTACCACGTGCCGGAGAACTACGTCGCCACCTTCCGCCGCGAATCACTCGCCATCGCGCCGGACGCGACGATGAGGGATGAAGACGGGCGGCGCCGCCCCTTTACGGAAGCGGATCTCGACGACATTCTCGAGAACGCCGCGCGGCAGGCGGACGGCTCGTATCGCGTGCTCGCCAGCCGAAACCTGCCGGGACGCCCGCTCGGTCCCTTCCGGTACTACGGCACGCGCCCGGACGATCCGAACGACATCTTCC
>JBOGIX010000322.1:0-4080 GCA_050744685.1 Vicinamibacterales bacterium
ATACCGAGCTGAACTTCACGTCGCCCTACGAGCTCCTGGTCGCGACGATCCTCTCGGCGCAGTGCACCGACGAGCGCGTCAATCAGGTCACCCCTGCCCTGTTCAAACGCTACCCGGACGCGCGTGCGCTGGCGCGCGCCACGACGACCGAGCTCGAGCCGCAGATCCAGTCCACCGGCTTCTTCCGTGCGAAGTCGAAATCGTTGACCGGCATGGCCGCCGCCGTCGTCGATCGGCACCGGGGAGAGATCCCGAAGACGATGGAAGAGTTGATCCAGTTGCCGGGTGTCGGGCGGAAGACCGCCAACGTGGTGCTCGGCCACGCGCTCGGCGTGCCGGGATTGCCCGTCGATCGACACGTGCTGCGCGTCGCGAATCGCATCGGGATTGCACGTTCGGAGGAGCCCGAGATGGTCGAACAGCAACTGTGCGCGGCCATGCCGCCGAAGGACTGGACGCGCACATCGGACACGCTGATCCTGCACGGCCGCCGGATCTGCAAGCCGCGGCCGCTCTGCGATCGCTGCGCCGTCACCGACGAGTGCGACTATTACCAATCGGTGATGGGCGTGGTCCGTCCGAGTGCGGGAAAGCGGGCCCTGGCGCCCGCCGCAAAACCGCCAGGAGTAACGGCAAGAGCCGGATCACTCCCGGAGCCGCGGGCCACCGCGAAGCCAACCACCAGAAGCGCCCGAGGAACCGGATCGCTGCCCCAAGCCGCCGAGCGGCGAAGCCGCGAGGCAAAGATAAAACAATGACGCGAGAAGACTTCAGGCGGCTCGTCGAGGAAGCGCTGCAGGAGATCCCGCGCCGCTTCCGCGCCGCCATGAAGAACGTGGCCGTCGTCGTCGAAGACGTGCCGCCGCCGCATGTGCTCGAGGAGATGGAGATGGAGCCCGACGAAACGCTGTTCGGGCTGTATCAGGGCACGCCCCTCCCGGAGCGCGGTTGGGGCTACGGCAACGCCCTGCCCGATCGCATCTCCATATATCAGCGTCCGATCGTCGAAGCGTGCGCGGACGACGAAGAGATCCGCGACTGCGTGGCGGAAACGGTCATCCACGAGTTCGGCCACTACTTCGGCATGAGCGAAGAGGAGATTGAGGAGATCGAAGAGAAGTACTGGCGCGGGGAGTCGCTGGATCAGGTCTAGGGCCTGGGGAACTGGCGCTGCAGCTCTCGTGCTCTTCTTTGTCGCGCTCTTCACCGGCAAAGAGCATAAAAGGAGAACGGGAGCAGGGGAGCAGGGCCCGGACCGAAGTCGTCACGAGTACGCTCGCGTTCGACTCCCTGAAGTCTCCCCTCCTCTGTTGCTCCTGTTGATCTTGAAAGAAAAGAAAGACAGAACCGCGTGAATCCGGCAACTCACGGGCTCAACGATCAGGAAGCGATAACGGTGCGGGCACGCAAGCGGTTCGGACAGCACTTTCTCGAGGCGGCGTGGGCCGACAAGCTCGTTGCGGCCCTCGATCCGCAGCCGCAGGATCGATTCCTCGAGATCGGGCCGGGAGCGGGCGCGTTGACGTCGCGGCTGGCGCCGCGCGTTGCGCACCTCACGGCCGTCGAGGTCGATCGCGACCTGGCGCGGTCGCTCGCCGATCGCCTGCCGCCAAACGTGGATCTGATTGAGGCGGACTTTCTCGACCTGGATTTTTCCCCGCTCGTTCCGAAGAGGCCGCTCCGGGTCGCCGGCAATCTTCCGTACAACATCTCGTCCCCCATTCTTTTCCGGCTCATCGCCGCGCATCGCGAATCGGCCCTCTTTCGCGATGCGACGCTGATGGTCCAGCGGGAGGTTGCTGACCGGATCGTGGCGGCGCCGGGCAGCGGCGATTACGGGGTACTGACGATCTCTGTCCAGCTGCACGCCGACGTGCACCGGCTCCTCACGCTGCCCCCGGGTGCGTTCCGGCCGCCGCCGAAGGTGCACTCGGCGGTCGTCCGACTGCGGTTCCGGCCTCCTGTCGTCGCCCTGGTGGACGAACAGGTGTTCGGCGCGATGGTGCGCTCGATGTTCACGCAGCGCCGGAAGACGCTGGCCAACGCGCTCGGGCCCTTTGCCGGGGGCCGCGGCAGCGACGCAAGGCAGGCGCTGGCATCGGCGGACATCGACGCAGCTCGCCGACCCGAAACGCTGCAACTCCCGGAGCTGGCACGGCTTGCCGACTACTTCGCGCGGAACGCCCGATGATTTAGGTAATGCTTCGAGCCCTCCGGCCGTGTTATCGTTTGCGCGAGCTCCGGCGGTTCGTCCCAGCGGACAGCCGGACTGAACACGGCGTTTCCGCGGCTCCCCGCCGCGCCCGACAGGATCCCGTCCGCCCGGACTGGCGCTCCCGCGTGCCGTGTCGATGCTCAGCTCTGTGCACGAACCCTGCGTTAGTCCGCGAGCGATTGCCGCAGGCGTGAACCAGCCAACAAAGGATTGACGCCCGGATGCCAAAGTTCCGTCGCGAGGACCAGGAGCGCTGCCGCAAGATGGCCCCCTGGCGACTACAGGCCGCCCGCGAGGAGAAGTAATGCTGGCCCCCTGGCTGCCCAAGGCCGCCCGCGAGGACGAGGGAGGCTGCGCCCCCTGGCCGCCGGCGAGGACAGAAGTGAGACTGCCGCAAGATGGCCCCCTGGCTGCAACAGGCCGCCCGCGAGGACAAGGTTGACCGGTATTCACCCGCCGCTCGAGATCGTGCCGCTCGGCGGCGTCGGCGAGTTCGGCATGAACATGATGGTCATCGCCTGCGGCGACACGGCCATCCTGGTCGATGCCGGGGTGACATTTCCCGAGCCGGAGCTGCTCGGCGTCGACCTGGTGATCCCCGACCTGCGCCCTCTCGAGCGCTTCACCATCTCGGCGCTCGTGCTGACGCACGGCCACGAGGATCACATCGGCGCGGTACGGCACGTGCTGCCCCACGTGAAAGGGCCAGTGTACGGGACGCCGTTCACGCTGGCGCTCGTCGAAAACAAGCTGGAGGAGAGCGACCAGGAATCCAGGGCGCGCCTGGTCCGGATGAAGCCGCGCGAGCGGATCACGGTCGGCACGTTCATGATCGAGTTCCTGCGCGTCACGCACAGCATGCCGGACTGCGTGGCGCTGGCCATCGAGACCCCGCGTGGTGTGGTGATTCACACGGGAGATTTCAAGATCGACCAGACGCCGCTCGACGGCGAGCACGTCGACTTTCACCGTTTCGCGCAGCTCGGCGCCGCAGGGGTGCTCGTGCTCCTGGCCGACAGCACGAACGTCGAGCGCCGGGGGTTCAGCGGGTCCGAGCTCGACGTGGTGGATGCGTTCGAGGAGATCTTCACCGGGGCCGACGGAAAGATCGTCGTCGCCGCGTTCGCCTCGAGCATCTACCGGATGCAGATCGTGGTCGATCTCGCGGCGCAGTTCGATCGACAGGTGGCGTTCGTCGGACGGGGCATGGTCGACAATTCCGAGATCGCGCAGCGACTGGGATACCTGCGCATCCCGGCGGGGGTCCAGATCCGGGACAGCGACGTGCGGAGCCTGCCCGCGCAGGAGGTGGTCTGCATCTGCACGGGATCACAGGGCGAACCGCAGGCCGCCCTGCCCCGTATCGCGATCGACGACCACCGGCACGTCAAGCTCGACCATGACGACGTGGTGGTGTTCTCGGCCCGTGAGATCCCGGGCAACGAGAAGGCCATCGGCCGGGTCATGAACCACGTCGCACGGCGGGGCGCCGACATCGTCTACGAGGGCACCCGGCACGTCCACGTGTCCGGCCACGGCAGCGAGGAGGAGCTGAAGCTGATGCTGTCGCTCATCAGGCCGCGCTACTTCGTGCCGATACACGGGGAGTACCGCCAGCTTGCCCGCCACGCGCGGGTGGCTGCCCGTGTATCTCCGGCCACCAAGGTCATCCTGGCCGAGAACGGCGATCTCATCCGTGTGGATGAGGACGGCGGGCGGATCGCCGATCGTGTGCCGGCCGGGCGGACGCTCATCGACGGCTCGAGGAGCGGCGAGGTTGGCGACGAAGTGCTGCGGGACCGCCGGCATCTGGCCGGCGACGGGCTGGTGGTTCCGGTCGTGGCGATCGGCAGGCAGTCGGGTGC
>JBOGIX010000323.1:0-2994 GCA_050744685.1 Vicinamibacterales bacterium
GTGGAACGCCTGGAGGCGGTCGGTCGTGCTCACCGCGTCGACGCCGAACGGCCGCAGCTCGCGTTCGATGACCTCCGCCAATGCGCCCGCCTGCTCCGCGGTCGTCACAGCCGGCGCGTCGACGAGAAAGTAGCGGAACCCCTGCTGGGATGGAAAGAGGCGCGCAAAGGCCTCCTCACCCATCACGAGCTCGCCCTGAAGCACGCTGTCGCGCAGCGCGCCGGCGAATCGCAGCACGAGCGGGCGTTCTGCGCCGATGTCGATCGACATCGTGTCGCCAATCGACGCGTGCAGCACATATTGCAGCGAGGTCGCGTCGGCGATCACCGGCACGGATTCATCGTCGAACCGGCGCTGCAGCAGCAGCCAGGGGTTGGCACGCTCTTCTTCGGTGCTGGCCAGCGAGCTTGCAAACGTGAAGCGATTGCTCTCGATGAACTCCGCCTCCGGCGCGATGATCGTCGGGTTTCCCGGGCGGTACAGGTTCAGGCAGCTCGCATCGTCACCCGGCCGAAGGCGGAAGCGGCTGAAGTGCGCGCCGGCGAGCTCGGGCGCCTGGATGAGAAGGGCATCGCGTCCGCTCTCGTCGTTCGGGTTGTGGACGAGGGGCACGTCGGCGCGGGCGAGCAGCACGTAGCCACCCGTACCGGAACGCCGATCGTGTGTCAGCTCGCCGCCGCCGCGGCGGAACGCATCCACGGACACGATGATGAAGGCGGCTGATGCGACGAGCGCCGCCGACAGCACGCTTCGCCCCGGACGGAACGCGGCGCCGCGGAAACCGAGACGCGAGAGCGCCCACCTGCCCCGTCCGGCAATCGCGCGTGTGTCGCGCGACCGCAGCCACGACGACATGCACAGCAGAAACGCGGTGAGCAGCGCCGCGCCAGCGCCAAAGAACGCGCCCGACTGGGAGCTGCGGCTGGCAAATCCGAGCCCGAGCAGCACGATTCCGAGCGCGGCCGCAACCATAGCCGACCTCGCGCGACGCCGCGCCCGCCGCGGATCGAGAGCGGCCGGCTCGTCGAGCGAGTACGCGCCGAGCAGCGCGCGAGGTGACCGGCGGGCCACCGCGCGAAGCGACAACATCACGCACGCGAGCGCGGCCGCGACGCCTGCCGCGGCGCCAGTTGCCAGGCTCAGCGGTTGCACGTGCACGCTCAAGAGCGTCGTGCCGACTGCGCCGACCCACCACGTCTTCAGTCCATGGACGATAACGTACGCATAGCCGACGGCGCCGGCCATGCCGATGAGGCTGCCGGCGATCGCGATGAGCGCGCTTTCGAACAGCAACATCCGCCGGATGTGCCGCGTCGTGTAGCCGGCGGCACGCAGGATGCCGATCTGCCGCAGCCGCTGCTCCACGCCCAGGCGAAAGAACAGCACGGTCAGGATCACCGCCGACACGACGATGAAGAAACTGAAGTAAGTGAAATACTCGCCGAAGTTGGTGGCGCCGGCGGAGGCGTCGAGCGCGAGCTGTCGCGACGGCACGAGCACCAGGCCCTGGGACGAGGGCTCGATGGTCTTGCGAAGGCGCCCGCCGAGCGCTTCCGCGAGCTCGGCCGCACTGCGGGATGCCGGCACGGAGAAGCGGATCCCGGTCAGACGGCCGTATCGAGTCGACCACAGATCGCGGGCGCGCTCGTACTCGACGAAGGCCTTTGGCGTCGTCCGGAAGTCGTCCCAATACTTCTCGTCCTGCGCGCGCACGCGCGAGAGGTCGAGCGGAAAGGGGGGATCCCAGTCGGCCAGGCCCTCGGCCGCCGTAATGCCCGGATATTCGGGCGCGAGCCGGCGATCGGCGGCAACGCCCTCGATCGGGACGATCCGCGCGATCGTGAAGGTCGATGTCGCCGTCCTCAGGCCAGCGGCAGGGTCCCAGCGGTAGTACTCGAGCCTGGCCGCATCACCTACCGACGCGCCAAGTTCCCGCGCAGCCCAGTCGTTCAAGACGATCGCGTCGCCGCCGTTGACCGCCGGGCGCTCGCTGGCGGACGAGGAAGCGGCCGGCAGCGCGTTCAAATCGAGTCCGCTGACGAGCGAATACGGGATCTGGCGCCCGCCGACGCTGATGGTATTCGCGAGATACGTGAATACGCGCATGGGTACGAGTCCCAGCGCTTTCCCGGCGGCGATCGTCGCCCGCTCGAGCGCCTCGCCGAGCAGGCCGCCAACCGTATCCACGATGAGCGACGACCCGTCGGGCGCGGCGTCGACCGTCACCCCGAGATCCGCCAGCTGCACACTGGCGCGGAACGCACGCTCGAGCGTCGGCGCATCACGCGCGTCCGGCAGGAGAATCGTATTTATCTCGCCAGGGACGCCGAGATCGCGCTGGAGCCGGCGAAGCGGCGCGAACACCACCCGCGCTTCCGCCTGCTGCGGCTGGAGCGAGAACTCGCCGAGCTCCGCGCGCGGAAGCGTGCCGGTGACCCGGAGGCGCACGGTGCGGCCAACATCCTCTTTGTGTGCGAAGAGCGACTCGATCGGAATGTCCGACGGACGCTGCAGCCTGGTCAGCAGGACGTCGCCGGCCGCGACGGTCAGCTCTGAGGCGAGCGCCGGAGACACGAACACGCCTTCGTGTGGCGTCAGGCCGTGGAAGCGCCAGAAGCGCTCGTCGACACCGTAGACGAGCACGTTCGCCGAGCGCCGGCCCGAGGGCTCGTGCGTCACGAACCCCGTGACCGAGACGAGCGGAGCCGCCGCCGTCGACGTCGCGGCGGCGATCTCCGCTGCCAGCGCCTCCCTGAAGTAGCCCGGCGAGGAGATGGACTGTCCCGTACGGCCAAGACGCGACATCGCGAGATCGCGAAGGCTTCCCCGAACGGAATCCCCAACCAGCAACGCCCCGCCCAGCACGGCAACCGCCGCCGCCACACCAAGACACACCGCCAGGTTGGTGCGCCAGTGGTAGGCCAAGGTGCGCAGGATGACTCGCGTCATCGGTGGCGCCTTTGCTGAAATGCCAGGAATGCCATGAATGCCAAG